>JAAFHN010000157.1 GCA_013298415.1 Comamonadaceae bacterium | reverse complement strand
TACGATTCGGTCTATCTCGACCTGTGCCAGCGACTGCGCCTGCCCTTGGCGACGCTGGACGAACGACTGAAACCCTGCGCTGAACGCGCGCAGGTCAAACTTTTCCAATTTGACTGAACAGCCGAACATGCGTACTGCTCCCAAATCCCTTTCCGACATCCGCAAATCCTTCCTCGATTTCTACGCCAGCAAAGGCCACACGGTGGTCGAATCCAGCCCGCTCGTGCCGGGCAACGACCCCACGTTGATGTTCACCAATTCAGGCATGGTGCAGTTCAAAGACGTGTTTTTGGGCACCGACAAACGCTCTTATGTGCGCGCGGCGAGTGCCCAAGCCTGCCTGCGCGCGGGCGGCAAACACAACGATCTGGAAAACGTGGGCTACACCGCGAGGCACCACACGTTTTTTGAGATGCTGGGCAACTGGAGCTTTGGCGACTACTTCAAGCGCGAAAGCCTGAAGTGGGGCTGGGAGCTGCTGACCGAGGTGTACGGCCTGCCCAAGGAGCGCTTGCTCGCCACCGTGTACCAAGACGACGATGAGGCCTACGACATTTGGCACAAAGAAATCGGCTTGCCTGCAGAGCGCATCGTGCGCATTGGCGACAACAAAGGCGGCAAATACAAGAGCGACAACTTTTGGATGATGGCCGACACCGGGCCGTGTGGCCCGTGCAGCGAAATCTTCTACGACCACGGCGCCCACATCCCCGGCGGCCCGCCCGGCAGCCCCGATGAAGACGGCGATCGCTTCATCGAGATTTGGAACCACGTGTTCATGCAGTTCGAAATGCACCCGGATGGCAGCCTCACCAAGCTGCCCGCGCCCTGCGTGGATACAGGCATGGGCTTGGAGCGCTTGGCCGCGATCTTGCAGCACGTTCACAGCAACTACGAGGTGGATTTACTGGATTCGCTGGTGAAAGCCGCTGCACGCGAAACAGGCTGCAATGACCTGCTGAACCCCAGCCTGCGCGTGATCGCCGACCATGTTCGCGCAACCTCCTTCTTGGTGAGTGACGGCGTGATTCCCTCGAATGAAGGCCGTGGCTACGTGCAGCGCCGCATCATCCGCCGCGCCATCCGCCACGGCTACAAATTGGGCCAGAAAACGCCGTTTTTCCACAAGCTGGTGCCTGATTTGGTGGCCGGGATGGGCGAAGCCTATCCGCGCCTCAAGGCCGAAGGCGAGCGCGTGATGAGCGTGCTCAAAGCCGAAGAAGAGCGGTTTTACGAAACGCTCGCAACAGGCATGGAGATTTTGGACGCAGCGCTGGCCCCTTCTCCCGTTCGCCCTGAGCCTGTCGAAGGGCCTGCGGGGGCTTCGACCGCTTCGACAAGCTCAGGACGGGCAGGCTCGGCCCGAACGGAGGTCGTGCTCCCTGGCGAAGTCGCGTTCAAACTGCACGACACCTATGGCTTCCCGCTGGACCTGACCAACGACGTGTGCCGCGAGCGCGGTGTGAGGGTGGACGAAGCGGGCTTCAACATTGCGATGGAGCAGCAAAAAGCGCAAGCCCGCGCCGCAGGCAAATTCAAGATGGATCGGGCGCTGGACTACAGCGGCGAAGGCAACACCTTTGTGGGCTACGAGAAGCTGGAGCAAGCTACAGAAATCGTAGCAATGTATGTTGAAGGCAATAGGACAGAGGTGCTAAATGCCGGTCAAAACGGCATTGTGGTGCTCAAAACCACGCCTTTCTATGCCGAGAGCGGCGGCCAAGTGGGTGACCAGGGGACTTTGACCGTTCACCCTGAGGTATCGAAGGGTGGGGAGGGCTTCGATACCTCAGCCCGAACGGGTGTTTTCGCGGTAACCGACACCCAAAAGATCAAAGCCGATGTGTTTGGCCACCACGGCAGCCTGCAAGTTGGCAGCTTGAAAGTGGGCGATGTGGTCACTGCACAAGTGAACACTGGCTTGCGCTCCGCCACCGTGCGCAACCACTCTGCCACGCACTTGATGCATAAAGCCCTGCGTGAAGTGCTCGGCGCGCATGTGCAGCAAAAAGGCAGCGAAGTGAACGCGGATCGCACGCGCTTTGACTTTGCGCACAACGCGCCGGTGAGCGATGCGGAAATCACCGAGATTGAGCAGCGGGTGAACGCCGAAATCTTGGCCAACAGCGCAGCCAGCGCCAAAGTCATGGCCATTGATGCCGCCAAAGCAACGGGCGCGATGATGCTCTTTGGCGAAAAGTACGGCGACGAGGTTCGCGTGCTGGAAATCGGCAGCTCCAAAGAACTCTGCGGCGGCACCCACGTGCAGCGCACGGGCGACATCGGTCTCTTCAAAATCGTGGCCGAAGAAGGCGTGGCCGCTGGCGTGCGTCGCATTGAGGCCGTCACAGGGCAGGGCGCTTTGGCTTACCTGCAAACGCTGGAGAGCGGCATGGCGCAAGCCGCAGGCGCGCTGAAAGCCACGCCTGCTGAAGTCACCGCCCGCATCCACGCCCTGCAAGACCACGCCAAAGCGCTTGAAAAAGAAATTGCCGCGCTGAAAGGCAAGCTCGCCTCAAGCCAAGGCGACGATTTGGTCAGCAAAGCCGTCAACGTGAACGGCATCCAAGTGCTGGCTGCCACGCTCGAAGGCGCAGATGCCAATGCCCTCCGCACCACGATGGATCAGCTGAAAAATAAGCTGAAAACGGCCGCCATCGTGCTCGCCTCGGTCGATGGCAGCAAAGTCCAGCTCTGCGCGGGCGTGACCGCCGATCTGATCTCCAAAATCAAAGCCGGAGACCTCGTGAACTTCGTAGCCCAACAAGTCGGCGGCAAAGGCGGCGGGAAGCCGGACATGGCGATGGCTGGTGGCACGAATTCCGCCGGTTTGCCTGAGGCGCTGGCTGGGGTTGCGGAGTGGGTCAAGGCCAAGGCATGATCGTTCGCGGTCAAGAGGTCAGGGAGGCGCATGAATCAAGTCGATCCGAGCTCGGCGAAGCCCCCGTTGGCCGCTGAGTCGATGAAGGCAGAAAAGCCGATCCCGTTTGAGTACATCACTGACTCGGTTTTGCACGTTCGACTTCGCTGCCCCGTCTGTGGCTCACCGGTTAAGCAGATTCATCAAGATCCAGATGCCCGGGATTCCTTGCTGCTTGGGTTGCTGGGCGAGCCGCTCATTTGGATAGCCGCTGGGCTTGGCGCGCTGGTTGGGTTCATGTCCGAGGCAGTGGTGCTGGCCATTTTTGTCTTTTTGGTCGTCGCAGCACTTGGGTACCACCGCCAAGTCACGCGCTCAACGTACCTATGCTTTCGCTGCATCTCGCATTTCAGCTACGAAGCGGCAAGAACTGCCGGGCGGCGTTAGGCGCTATGTCACGCTCAGGGCTGGCGCGAATGTCGGTGCTCGTTCCACGTGAATGCTTCGGAAATTGGGCACATTGAGGTACTTTTTGCATTCTTTTTTCAGCTTGTTTCATGCTAGCTTCGTCACCCAATCGACTAAGCACTTGAAAGGGGCTCTCACATGTTCATAACAACTCGTTTTTCTTCAATTCGCCGCGCATGCGCAGTAGGCGCGGCAGGCGCGGCAATTGCGCTTTTGGCGGCGGGCTCAGCCTTTGCCCAGCCGCGTGATTTGGTGCTGGCGATCAGCGAGGGCACTTCCGGGGGGTTGAATCACTCTGGCGTGATCGTGAAATACGGGCCTTTTGCGAACTTGCTGGGCGATGCGATGAAGCGCCGCGTGGTGCTGGTGTTTGCACGCGAGTTTGCAGCGCTGGAAGACGGCATGAAAACCGGCAAGTTCGATCTGGTGATGGCCCGTCCCAGCGACTACCCGGCGCGCGCTTCCCGCGACTATGGCTTCAAGTACGTGGCGCATGCCAAGCCTGATGGCCAGTGCTGGCTGATCGTGCCAAAAAATTCGCCGATCAAATCTCTGGCTGAAGCCAAAGGCAAACGCTGGATTTTTCCGGAAAAAGTGGCCTACATGAGCAAGTTTTGCACGGCCGAACTGCGCGATCAAGGCATCAACTTGGAGACCGAAAAAGTGACCTACGTGAAGGAGCAGGCGACCATTGGCCAGTACCTGGACACGAATCTGGCCGATGTGGGCGGGATTGCTTCCTACTCAGGATTGGCCGCGAACGTGGCCAAAAACGGCCAGACCGTGATCCACCGCAGTCGCCCGCAGCCTTACTTCCCACTGGTGGCAGGTAAAGGCGTGTCGCCCAAGCAAATTCAAGAGATGCAAAAGGCATTGGCCAACATCGACGCCGCGCCTGGCGGCAAAGACGTGCTCACATCCATCGGCATCGCTGGTTTCGACACGACAGGCCGCGAGCGCTTGGGTGAATTGCTGACCTGGATCGAGAAGAAGTGATTCCAGCGGTGTCTGCGGCCGATGCCGCAGCGCTCACCGCGCTTGAAGAAGCGATGTGGCGCAGCGAAACGCGGTTTGATCCTGCGTTTCAAGAGCGCCATTTCGCTGCCGATTTTGTGGAGTTTGGTCGCTCAGGCCGCACGTACACGCGCGCCCAAATCATCCGCACCGAGGTACAGCCCATTGAAGCCGTGCTGCCCTTGCCGAACCTGCGCATCCGCCTGCTGAGTGCGGAGCTCGCACAGCTCACATACGACTCTCAAGTGCGGTATGACGGCATTTGGCAGCACGCCCACCGAAGCTCGATTTGGAGTCGCGCGCCGCAGGGCTGGGTGATGCGCTTTCACCAAGGCACGCCGTTCGAGCCCTGAACTGGCTGGGTGCGCGGCGTTCAGGTGTTTTTTCGATGTGCTGAATTTGGTACTAAAATCATAGCAATACACATCGCAAATACCTGGACAGAGTTGGATTTTCATGCAAAAAATGCCCTCGACACACGTCAAACTCGCTCGGAAGACCTTGCTGAGCATTTCCTTGAGCGTGAGTGGCTTGGCGCAAGCCCAAATGCAGCCGCAGGAGGTGAGTTTCACCAGCCGCGATGGCACGCCGATCAAGGCTTGGTTGATGGAGCCCACGGATTCCAAAGCCGCGGAGGCCAAAGACGGCAAAAAGCTCCCCACCGTGATTGCGCTGCATGGTTGCGGCGGCTTATATGCCACAACGGGCGCAAGGCAAGGCATGTTGAACGCGCGCCATCAAGCGATGGCAGAGATGCTGGTGGGCGAGGGCTATCGCGTGCTGCTGCCCGATTCGCTCACGCCGCGTGGCGAGGTGGAGCTGTGTACCCAAAAAATTGGTGCACGCAAAATCGATCAGACGCAGCGGAGGGTGGACGCCCTCGGTGCGCTGCAATGGGTGGCGCAACAGCCTTGGGCAGACGCCAAGCGCGTGGCGGTGCTGGGCTGGTCGCATGGCGGTAGCGCCGTGCTGGCGTCAGTTAACGGCAAACATCCCGCAACGCAGGCCGTGCCAGAGAGGTTTGCGCAGGCCATTGCGTTCTATCCCGGCTGCGCGGCGAGTGAGCAGGCCAACGCGCAGCCCAACGCGCCGCTTGCCATGATGCTGGGCGCGCTAGACGACTGGACGCCGCCCGAGCCTTGCGAGCGTTGGGGGAAAGCCGTTGGCGCAGAGGTGAATGTGTATCCCAACAGCTACCACGACTTTGACAATCCGCAGGGCCGCCTGCGCGTGAGGGCCGAGGTGCCCAACGGTGTGAAGCCCGGCAAGGGCGTGACGGTGGGACCAAACCCCGAAGCGCGGGAGAAGGCCTATTTGCGGGTGAAAGAGCTGCTGAAAGCGGCGTTCAGCGCTTCCGCTACCAAAGGTTGAGCCAGCCGCCCTTGCGCTGTGCGCCGCCCTTGAGCAAGGCGCTTTGCGGGAAGTTACGCTCCAGCACGCGCTTGGTGTCGTCGCGCAGTTGCGTCAGTTTGAGCTGCTCGTAGCTCATCATCATCAAGTACAGCGCTTCCTCAGTCGCGGGCACATTGGGGTAGTCGGTCACTGCCGTTTGTGCGCGGTTCACCGCGGCCACGTAGGCCCCGCGCGTGTAGTAGTAGCGAGCCACCGCCACTTCGTAGCGCGCCAGCGAATTCACGATGTACGTCATGCGCTGGCGAGCATCGGCCGTGTAGCGGCTGTCGGGAAAGCGGGTGCTGAGCTCTTTGAAGGCGTCGAAAGAGTCTTTAGAGGCTTTTTGATCGCGCTCGGCCAAATCTTGCTTGGCAATCGCGCCGAAAAGGCCGGTGTCGTCGTTGAAGTTCACCAAGCCCTTCAGGTACAGCGCGTAGTCCATCGCCGGGCTCACGGGATGCTCCTTCATGAAGCGCTCCAGCGTGGTTTTGGCCTGCTCAGGCTCGCGTGAACGGTATTGCGCGTAGGCTTTTTCCAACTGCGCTTGCTGCGCGAGGATCGTGCCAGCCGCGCGGCCTTCGAGCTTTTCCAGCAGCTTGATCGCCGCGTCCCAGCTGCCTGCGTTCATCTCGTCGCGCGCGTCGGCCAGGATTTTGGTGGGGTTGTTGGCTGCGGCTTTGTCTTCAGAAAACGCG
>JAAFHN010000517.1 GCA_013298415.1 Comamonadaceae bacterium | reverse complement strand
CTCGCGCTCCCTGCGCCGCAGCTCCACCGTATTGCCCTGAGCCTGCAAGAGCTGCGTCTCAAGCCCGTAGCGTTCGTTAGCCAGTTGCGCCGCATCCCGCTCAGCTTCTTCGCGTTGCCGGTTGCGCACTTCCTCAGCGGCCTGGGAATCGCGCAGCGCCACCGCCTGGTCAAAGAGCGACCGATTGCTCGCGTCCAGCGCGTCCCGCTCCCGCAGCCGCAGCTCCGTCGTGTTGCCCTGTAACTGCAGCAGTTGAGTTTGCAGACCCCTGCGCTCGTTTTCAACATCAGCTGCCGTGCGAGCGGCCTGGCCGAGGCCAGTGGTTGCGTCGGTTGCCGCCTGCACATCGGGCGTCAGCTGCGCCATCGCGCCGCTCAGTGCAAGCAGCGCGGCCCATTGCCTGCGCCCCTCTTCGGTCTCCAGGTTTCGGCTGTCCACCAAGCTGCGAAAGGCCTGGCGCGCGGCTTCGCTGCCCCGGCTCAAGTCGATCATCGGCAAGCCAAGCGCACTGAACTGCTGGGCCACATTGCGGGCAAGCACGTCGGTGCGTTCGGCCTCGGAATAGAAGTTGTTGTAGTAAGTGCTCAGGTTGCCTTGCAGCGCATCCAGGCCACCAGCCAGCTCCACCAAGCCCGCCGCCGCATCAAAGCTCAAGCCCGCCAGATTGGCCATCGGCAGATCCGCAAAAGCCGCTTGCAGCCCCCGCACCGCGTCCACCGTCTGCGCAATCCGGTTAAGCAAAGCCTCTGCATCGCTGTCACCCAAAGCCTCGGCATTCACGCCTTCCACCATCCGTTTGATGGCCTGCGGAATGTCTTCTGCTGCCTGCAGCGCTTGCACCCGCACCTGCAGCAAATCAGTCGCCAAGTTGCGCAGCGCTGTCGCGTTGTCCGGGCTCTGGGTGCTGGTGCTCTCGTAGAGCGTGCCGTTGTAGTTGTTACCGTGGCCGCTCTCCCCAAAAGTGCGGCCGCCGCTCAGCGTACCGCCGCTCAGCACCCCGCCGCGCCCATTGCCAGAAGTCTCCGCTCCAGCTACAAAGCCCGTCACGCGCTGGTTCGAGCCCACCGCGCTGAGCGTGCGGTTGATCCAGTCCACCGTGCTCGTCATACCCTGGCCGATGGCATCCGCGCCGATTTGGCCGCCGCTGGGGCCTTCCAGGAAGGTCGGCGTGCTCGCATTGCGCCCGTAGGCATTGCCCACGTAGTAGCGTCCACCACTGCGCGTCTCGCCGCTGGTAGCGCTAGCGATCCTTAAGAGCGCCGCCACCCCCAGCGCAATCGGCCCCAGCGATCCAACAAGCGTACCCAAGCCGCCCGCAATGTTGCCCGCCCCCAAAGCCGTCCAGCCCGCGCTCATCCCGCCCATCAAGTTCCCGCTGGTCAGAGCCGTCCAGCCAGCCCCCAGGCCCATGCCAAACGTCCCCCCTGCCGCGCCGCCGATGCCAGCCAATCCGCCAAGTTGACTGGCCGAATTCACTGCGCCAGCCACACCGCCCGACAGGCCGCCCGAGCCAAAAAGCGCGCTGCCCGCTTGCGCCAGGCTCCCCACCGATCCGCCCATCAAGCTCACCACCGCCCGAATCACGAGCGGCTTCACACTCACCTCATACAGCGCACTCAGCAGCTCCCGCTTGGCCAGCTGCGCCAGCCGCTTGAACTTTTGCCCACCATCGTCCGTGATGATGTCCCAAGCGCTCTTGGCCAGCCGGTTGATTTCTTCAAAGGCCTTCGTCCATGCCTCACCGGCCTTCTTGCTCGCCTTCTTGTTGGCCGCACCCAGCGCCTCGGTGCGCACCCGTTGCTCATCCAGTGCGGCCGCGCGCCTGGCGTCTGCCTCAAGCTGCTTGCGCCGCTCCGGATCCAAGTCCGTGTTCGCCTGAATCTCGTTAATCCTGGCGAGCAGCTGCTGCTTGATCCGCAGCAACCCGATTTCGCGCTGTCGCACCTCATCGCTCGCCCCCAAAAGCCGCAGCTCCAACTCCGCCACCTCATTGGCATCCACCACCGATTGGGTGTGCGCGATCAGCGCCTGGGCCGCGCTCTTGTAAGCCGCCTCCCGCCGCACCACATCCGCGCTGATCTCGGCGCTCCACTGCTCTTGCTCGGCCAGGTTCGCAGCGGCTGCGGCCTGCTTGCGCCGCTCAAGCGCCAGCTCGATCTGCCGATCACCGGCCAGCTTGCGCTCCGTGGCCTGCGCATTCACCACCGCCTGCTGCCCCGTCAGCGCAATCACCTCGCGCAGATTGTCCGGCTTAGCCCTCGCCAGCGCGATCTCTTGGCTCAGCGCATTGAACCTGGTTGCAAAAGCTTGCAGCTCTGCTTGAGTCGTGCGTTCTATCGCCTCGTACTCATTCAAAAAGCCCATCTCTTTCAAGTGCGCAATCTCGCTCACTTTGGCCTTTTGCTGCTCCAAAGCCAGGTTTGTCGCTTGTGCCAGCGCCTCCATCCGCGAGCCATCGTCAGCCTTGGCGCGCAAAGAGGCAATCACCTTCAAGGCATCCGCCTGCTCAAGCCCACCTTGGGTCACCAGGGCCTGCACTTGAGCGATGTTTTGTGTCAGCTGCTCGTTGCGCGAGAGGTGCTGCGTTTTAAGCGCCTCCGCCTTCATTCCCGCTTCAGTCTGCTGGGCAGTCCGCGCCTGCGCATCCGCCGAGCGCTGCTGCATCCGCAGCACCTCTTGGTAGCCGTACTGTTCCGCCTGTAACTCCGCCACCCGCTGCTGGTTAA
>JAAFHN010000079.1 GCA_013298415.1 Comamonadaceae bacterium | reverse complement strand
CAGCGCTTGTTGTTGGGGAGCATTTGGGCCGCCTTGGTGGCCTGTACCTCCGCGACCTCAACCGATTCAACGCCGCCCGCGGCCACTGTGTCTTACGGCGCGCCAGGCATTCCCCCTGCCACGCAGGAACAGCTGAAGTCCGCTGCCAGGCCAGACTCCCTTGGCGAATCGGGCCAAAGCTTTTCGGTAAGCGCAGCTCTTGCCGCGCAGCTCACATCGGCCAAGCCGGGAGACGCGTTCGACTGGCCCTTGCCTGACGGTCAGCGCCCAGATTGGCGCGTGCTGCGGGTCGATGCACAGGGCCCCTCCTCATACTCGGTGATTGCGAGCGCGAGCAACGACGGCCACGCTGTGATCGGCATCAGCGACGTGAATGCCGTGCAGGCTCGGCTCGTCTATGCGGGCGAAGAGTGGTTGTTTCAGTCCAGCCACATCGGTCAGCGCGTTGCAGCGCGTGTGCGCGATCAGTTGCAAACCACCCAAGCGCACGACCCGCGTGAAAGCACCAGAGCTGAGATTTCGCTGAGCGGCGTCAACACCGCGCCCTGGCAAGACCTCGTGACGCAGGGGCGCCTGCGCGCAAAGGCACGGGCTGCCTCAGAACGCGAAGCCCGGCAAAACGCAGGCTCCAATGAGCAAGGTCGAGCCGCCAGCGAAGTGATTTTGGATGTGCTGTTCGTAGTGGCACCGTCTCTTCAGCAGCTCTACGGAAGCCTGGCGGCCAGAGATGCTGACATCGCCCTCATCGTCGGGATCACCAACCAGGCCTTCATCACGAACGGCGTTTCCGCGAAAGTGCGCGTGGCCGGTACCCACGCCTTCGCCACAGAATTGGGCGAGACCCCCATGGGCGATGTGTTGGGCAGCCTCAACACCGAGACGAGTGGCTTCACAGGGCTCTGGCCAATCCAGCGCGACACTGGGGCCGACCTGGTTTCGATGCTCATCCCGTTTCGAAGCATTGACGTCGCACAAAACAGATGCGGCATCGCATTCACCAATTCCCTCTTGTCGGGCGGCAGTTTCTCGGGGAACCGCTATGCCACTTCCGTGGTGGCACGGCTCAAGACACCTGGCGTAGCGGCCAACGTGTTTTGCAGCAACGAGAGCTTTGCGCACGAGCTCGGCCATAACCTGGGGCTGGCTCACGACCGCATTTCAGACCCCAATGGGACGGCGGCGCTGGAATACGGCCGCGGCTACGCGGTGCCAGGGAAATTCAGAGACATCATGGGGACAGGAAGCGCAACACGGCTGATGCTGTACTCCGATCCAAACTCAACTTGCTCTGGAGAGCCCTGCGGCATCGCCGCAGGCAACATCAACAGCGCGGATGCGGCGCGGGCGCTGCGAGTGACAGCCCCACTCCAAGCCGTTGCCCTCGATCCGCGCGAGCGATTCAACGGCTGGTATGTGGTCAGAGGTGAAATGGGCACCGGCTGGGCCATCGAAATCCAAGACACGCGAATGTTCGCCGCGTATTTCCACTACACAGACACTGGCCAAGCCACTTGGATCGCAGGTGCTGGCCGAGAGTGTGGCGTCAACAAGTTTTGCGTGGATCTCAATGAGTACCGAGGCGGGGCCACCGCCAGCGGGGCGTACAAGGCGCCGAGCTCCCAAGTCCGCGTAGCCACCGCCACCTTCACGCTCGCCAGCCAAGGGGCAGAGCCTGGGATTGACCTGGTGCTCGGCAACCGCGCGCAGCGCCTGAGCCGATTCAACATCATGGAGACAGCGGATGCGCTCAGCTTGCGCCCACAGTTTCCAAGTCTTGCAAAAGCCGGCTGGTACTGGGATCCGGCCGCAGGCGGAACCGGCATTTTCGTGGAGACTCAAGGTGCGACCAGCTTCGTTGGCTACTTTCACTACCGCGCCGACGGCTCGCCAACCTGGCTGGTCGCCCGAGGGAACCGGTGGCTGCCGCAGTTCTCGGCCACCGGTGCCTATGTGTCGGCCAGCAATCTGAGCTTGAACTTTGAATCCGATCGGGGTGGCCAAACCCTGAGCGGCCCCTGGAAGGCACCCAGCGTGGTCAATGCGGCTGCGTTGGTTGGCTTTGTGATCGTGGAGGCGGATTACCTGAGCATCGCAGACAGCTCAGGCCTGCGGCAGACAAACCGCTTCGTGTCGTTCAGAGACTTCTGAGCCGCCACATCAGCCGTCCATCGCGGCCCGCGCGGCTGCGGCGAGCGTCAGGCTAAGAGCGCACTCACCCGCTTCACATACCCAGCAGGATCCGCTGGCAAACCACCTTCGGCAATCAAAGCTTGGTCGAAGAGCACTTGGGCGAGCTCGGCGAAGGCCGGGGCTTCTGAGTCAGTGGCAGAGAGCTTTTTCACCAGGCCATGCTCGCCGTTGAGCTCCAGGATCGGCTCCACTTCGGGAGCGGGCTGGCCGGCTTGCTTGAGCATGCGTTGCAGTTGCAGGCTCATCGCGCCGTCTTCCACCACCACACACGCAGGGCTGTCTACGAGTCGAGTGGTCATGCGCACGTCTTTGACCTTTCCTTCGAGTGCTTTTTTCACGCGCTCGATCAGGTCTTTGTATTGCTCAGCCGCTGCTTCCGCAGCCTTCTTTTCAGACTCGTCTTGCAGCTTACCCAGATCGACTGCGCCTTTGGCGATGCTTTGCAGTGGCGTGCCATCGAAGTCGCTCAAGTAGTTCAGCGCCCATTCGTCCACGCGGTCGGTCATGAAGAGCACTTCGATGCCCTTCTTTTTGAACACTTCAAGCTGCGGGGAGCTCTTGGCTGCGGCCAAGTTGTCGGCGCTCAAGAAGTAAATCGCTTCTTGGCCTTCTTTCATGCGGGCTTTGTAGTCTCCTAGGCCCACGCCGAGCGTGTCGCTCGTGGTGCTGGCGTAGCGCAGCAGTTTGGCCAGGCGGTCTTTGTTGCCAAAGTCTTCGCCCAGGCCCTCTTTGAGCACCGCGCCAAACTCGGCGTAAAACTTGCCAAACTTGGCTTTGTCGTCTTCGCTCACGCCCTCTTCGGTGCTGGTTGAAGCCTTAGCCATGTCTTCGATCATTTGCAGCACGCGGCGGGTGTTGCCTTCGCGGATCGCTTTCACGTCGCGGCTTTCTTGCAGCAGCTCGCGGCTCACATTCAGCGGCAAATCTGCAGAATCCACCACGCCTTTCACAAAGCGCAAGTAGGTGGGCAAAAGCGCCTCAGCATCGTCCATGATGAACACGCGCTTCACATACAGCTTCACACCGGCCGACTTTTCGCGGTTCCACAAATCAAAGGGCGCTTTGCTCGGGATGTAGAGCAGCTGCGTGTACTCCTGGCTGCCTTCGACGCGGTTGTGGGTGTGCGCCAGCGGCTCGGCGTGGTCGTAGCTGATTTGTTTGTAGAACTCGTTGTACTGCTCGGCCGTGATGTCTTTTTTCGCGCGCGTCCACAGCGCCGAGGCTTTGTTCACCGCCTCCCATTCGCCGGTTTTCACCATGCCGCCGCCGCTCGTGCCTTTGCTCGGGTCGTTGGCGTCGATGGGCTCGCCTTCTTTCCATTCCTCTTTTTCCATCAGGATCGGCAGGCTGATGTGGTCGGAGTATTTGCCGACGATGCCTTTGATCTTCCAACGGTCAGCGTATTCGAGCGCGTCTTCGCGCAGGTGCAGCGTGATGCTCGTGCCGCGCGTGGGCTTGGTGATCGCGTCGGTTGCGAAGTCGCCCGTGCCGCCGCTCGTCCAGCGCACGCCTTCTTCGGCCTTCAGGCCGGCACGGCGGGTTTCCACTGTGATCTTGTCAGCCACGATGAAGCCCGAGTAAAAGCCCACACCAAACTGGCCGATGAGTGCGCCTTGGTCTTTGGCGTCCTTTTGCTGGTCACCGCTCAGCTTGCTCACGAAATCGCGCGTGCCGCTTTTGGCAATCGTGCCGAGGTTGTCCACGGCCTCTTGCAAGTTCATGCCAATGCCGTTGTCGCTGATGGTGAACGTCTTGGCGGCTTTGTCGAATGCGATGCGCACTTCCAGATTGGGCGCGTCTTCCATCAGCGCGTCGTTGTTCAGCGCCTCAAAGCGCAGCTTGTCGCAGGCATCCGATGCGTTAGAAATCAGCTCGCGCAGAAAAATTTCTTTGTTGGAATACAGCGAGTGCGTGACCAAGTGCAGCAACTGCGCGACTTCGGCTTGAAAACTGTGTTGGGTGCTCATGGATGGAAAAGGAGGAAAAACAAAATGAGTGGGCGCAGCAACAACGACGCGCCGGTGTGCCGAGGCATTTGGCGGTGTTTTTGAAGAATTCAAGCCCCGCAACGCGCAAGCAATGGCCCGCAGGCACGCGGGACCAACAGGAACCTAACCTCGCTAGCTAAAGCATTGATCCATAACGAATCACAGGCAAGCGCACAATCAATGTGCCCCCAATTGTGCCCCCAGAACCACGCGGATACCCCTCGCCATGCCACTTACCGATGCCAAGCTGCGCAAGCTCACCACACCCGGCAAGCACTTCGACGGCGGGGGCTTGTACATGGAAGTCACGGATTCGGGTGCTCGCTACTGGCGTTTGAAGTACAGGTTTGCCGGCAAAGAAAAGCGCCTGGCATTGGGCGTGTACCCCGCAGTCAGCTTGGCCGATGCCCGGGAGGGGCGCGAGGTCGCCCGCAAAGCCCTGGCTGATGGCCACGATCCAGGCGAGCTGCGCAAGCTGGCCAAGGCCAAAGCCGTGCATGAGGCGGTGAACACGTTGGAAGCCGTGACCAGCGATTGGCTGGCACATCAAGCCAGCCGCTGGGAGCAGCAAACGGTCAAAAGCATCTTGGCATCCTTGGTGGCTGACGTGTTTCCCACGTTGGGGGCAAAGCCATTGGCCAGCATTCGCCCGGGTGAAGTGATGGCCGTGGTGCAGGGCATCGAAGCCCGTGGTGCAGGCGATCAAGCGAACCGCGTGTTGCAGCGCATCAAGTCGGTGTTTCGCTGGGCTGTGACGCATGGGCGGATCGAGACTAACCCCATGCTTGACCTGCTGCCCTCAGAAATCCTCAAGCCCAGGCAAGTGAACCATCGCCCCGCCCTGTCCGACCGGGACTTGCCCGAGTACTTGCAAAAGCTGGACACCTACGAAGGCGATCCACACACGGTGAACGGCTTGCGCCTGCTGATGCTCACTGCAACGCGACCGGGTGAGGTGCGGGGCGCACGCTGGGTGGAGTTCGACTTGCCTGCGGCGCTCTGGATCATCCCGGCAGAGCGCATGAAGATGCGGCATGAGCACCGCGTGCCGCTGTCAAAGCAAGCCCTGGAAGTGCTGCACCGCATGCAGACCCTGAGCGGCGGCAGAGATTTGGTTTTTCCTTCTCCGTTCTACCCATCCAAGCCCCTGAGCGAAAACACCTTCAATTCAGCCTTGGCCCGGATGGGGTTCAAGTACCTGGCAACTGCGCACGGCTTTCGCGCACTCTTTTCCACGGTGGCCAACGAACAGAGCTGGAACCCCGACGTGATCGAAAGGCAGCTTGCCCACGCAGAGCGCAACGCCGTGCGAGCCGCCTACAACCGCAGCGCCTACATGCAAGACCGTGTGCGTCTGATGCAGTGGTGGGCCGACCATTTGGATTCGGTGCGCAAGGGCACAGCTGCCCAATCCGCAGGCCAATGATTTGAATCCCGTAACGCCACACGATACACTTTGCCATGATTAAGTCTTTCCAGCACAAAGGCTTGCAGCTCTTTTTTGAGCGGGGCAGCAAAGCGGGGATTCAGGCGGCACATGCGCCGCGCTTGGCTCGCATGCTCTCGCGCCTGAACGAAGCTGCGAACCCCCTGGACATGAACTTGCCCGGCTGGGGCTGGCATGCCTTGAAAGGCCGCGAACTCAAGGGGCACTACTCCGTGTGGGTCAACGGCAATTGGCGCATGACCTTCAGGTTTGAAGGCGAACATGCCGTGTTGGTTGACTACCAGGATTACCACTGAAACCCAAGGAAACACGCCATGCAAATGTTCAACCCCCCGCACCCCGGCCTCACACTGCGAGACGATGTGCTGCCAGCCTTGGCCTTGTCAGTCACCGATGCCGCTGCACAGCTAGGCGTTTCTCGGGTGGCACTCAGCCGCGTGCTGAATGGCCGCGCCGCCATTTCGCCCGAGATGGCCTTGCGCATCGAAGCCTGGCTGGGCAGAGAGCGCGGCGGCGATGCCCGCACCTGGCTGGCACAGCAAAGCGCCTACGACGTGTGGCAAGTGCAAGCCCAGCTCAAACGCAACCCGCTGCGGGTGCAGGCAGCGCCCCAAGCCGTGGCTGCCTAAGACACGATTCAGCGCCCCCAAAAGCTCAAAACCTTGCCTTGAAACGCCAAAAATGCTGCGGACACTGCGGACAAAACCAAAAACCCAGCAAACACGGGGCTTGCAGGCCGATGGGCACTGCGGACAAACTGCGGACAAACTGCGGACAGAGTGCGGACAACAAAGAAAGAGTAGAAAGAAGATACTCATTTCTCATAGTTCTCTTCTCGGCCTGTCTCGGCTTTCCCGGTTTCCCCGGTTTGCGCTTCCTGCCAGCATCTCCCTCCACCCCGCCCCGGCCAAGCGCTCCAAGACCCGCCCATCCAATCGCTTTCGGTCGCGTTTGGCCGCGCAAGTGCCTTCCCCTGGCACAAGCCACCCCGCGAAACGGCCTGTGGATAACTTTGCAGCACCAGTGCAAAGCAATGCTGCTCAAAAAAGCAGCAAATGCAGGCCGTGCGTAAGTGCTTGATGCAGAAAGAGAATCCCCAATATGTGCAGAAACCATCCACAAGCACAGGTTTGCACAACGGGCATTATGTTAAATGAAATGTGCTGTTTAACATTGTTTTTGCACCTTTCAGTGAATTCAACTGCCATCCGTAGCATGTACCCAAAGGCACACTCATGACCATTGAAGAATTTGAAGCGGCCCTGATCGCACTCGACTGGAAGGCCGCTGACTTCTGCCGAGCAACGGGCTTGCATCGCAACACCCCAAGCGCCTGGCGAAACCAAGGCGTGCCCATCCCCCGATGGGTTCCGCAGCACTTGGGCTTGCTGCAAGAAGTGCAGCGGCTGCAAGCGCTGTACCTCGTGCCCCCAAGCCCCAAGGCCACAGACTGAAACCCCGCCAAGCCCAGCGGCGGATCGAGCTGGGCAAAAGAAGGCGGCGGGGCAAGGTGCTGGAACCACCAAGCCCCGCCTAACCACCCTCAAAAGAAAGACTTTGAAAATGGCTACTACTGAATCTACACCCAGCAATCCGCGCACGCCTGCCTTTGGTGTTCACACCATCGAACATCGGGGCGCGTGCTTCCTGCACGAACAAGACGGCTTCGATGCCCAGCCGCCCGTGATCCTCAACGCGAAGGCCAAGCCCGAGCATGTGGCCGCGTGGGTTGACGCTGAAATTTCTGGCCTGCGAGGCTTGTGCGAAGACTTGGCCACGGCAGACGGATGCACGGCAAGTGACCCCGTCATGTCGCGCAGATTCGTCGAGTACTTGGGGTTTCGCTTGGAGTTGGTGGGCCGAATCAGCGGCCAATTGCACCGCATGATTGGCATCGATGCCCCAAGCCAGGGCCCAGCTGATGTGATGGCCACCGAAGGGGCATGTGCATGAGCGACGATGCCATCGCAACCGAAACAAAGGCTTTGACGCTTGCTCCCGAGTCCGCTCGCATGCTGTGGGACGCGAGCTACGAAATCACTCAGCTCTGCGTCACGCTTCGCCACCTGGTGCAGCATGAGGATTTTCAGGAGTGCTACGGCCCGGCCTTCAAAGGCATCACGGTGCGCATCCAAGACCTTGCAGACGTGCTTTCGGGTGCAATGTCCGATGCGGAATCATTCGATACCAAAGCCGGGGCGGGTGTGGTCTACGGGCTGGGTGCAGCGTAGGGATGAACGCTCTGGTGCTTTCGGGCTGCTGATGGAAAAGGAAGGGGCATCAGCCGCCCCCCATGCTGCTCAGTACGAGGCGGCAAAAGCCCGCCTGCTCGAACGCGTTCGCACAGCGCCACGCGAGCACACCGACAGTCTCGACCGCCATCGGAAAAGCGCCGAAGTCGCGGCGGACAGGGCGGCTGCGATAGAGCGCATGGTGAGTGAACTTTGGCAGCTGGACTTTGTAAACGGTCTTGCTGAGGATGAACACGACAAAGAGCCTGATACGGGGGTGCAGCATCCGCCTCTAGGCCCGCCCGTGCGCATTGGACCAAATGGCCGACCCTTACCTGCTCTCGAAACATTGGCAAAGGAAGAGGATGGCGCTTGGGCGGACTTTGATCGGCAAACCACACCGAAGCAGGCTGGGGCTGGTGGCCATCCTCCTGTGGTGCAGCTCTCAACCGAGGAGAGGGAGCGATTTTCTTTGCCCAGCTTCGATTCGACGCTCTACAGCATGCGAGCCTTGGCAGCGTCGTATAGAAGTGTTCATGACCGTCTTCTACGCGATGCCCCCGATGCGAGAACAAACGCCGCCCACCGACTCGCAGTACTGGGGCTGCTTCATATTTGGCATTGGTTCGGAAAGCCAAAACCGACGCTGTACAACAGGGGGCCATTTGTGCTTGAACTTGCGGCACTGTGCGAGGAGGCGAGGGTCGGTCGGTCTAAGAATGCACACAGAGCCGCCCTTGCAGACGGTTTGGCGGCGTTCGATCCTCACTGGTATCCGCCCGTCATTTCAGAAGTGTTGGGACTCAGAGGGCGGCACGAGCGGTAGGTAATTTCGCAGCAAGGAAATCGACCCTCGAAATTACCCACGTAAAGTACTTTTACACATTAGAGTTTTTTGAGAGATTCGCTGCATGTCCAACTGGAGTGCAGCACATGCCAGAAACCTTAAACACACAACCCGCAAGACCGGAACGGCTTTTGCGAATCCACGACGTGGAACCCTTGGTCGGTCTCAAGAAGTCCAGCATCTACGCTGGCATGAAGGCCACCCCTCCTACATTCCCCCAGTGCGTGCGCTTGTCAGTCCGCGCTGTCGCATGGCGTGAATCTGACATTGCGAACTGGCAAGCCCAGCGCACGCAGAAAGGGGGTGAGTGATGGCCAATCCCACAACCACGATGCCCGCTGCAAAAAACGGAGCAAGTGCAGACGTTCGCACCCCGTCCCACGGTGTGCCAGTCACAAGCGAACGAGCGCATGCCGCCTTGCGCAAAGCAAGCGCCCGGCTCGCATGGGGCTTGGGCATCGTGCAGGAGCACCAGGGTGACATCGTCTTCAGGAAGTACATGCGTGACGGCGCTGA
>JAAFHN010000349.1 GCA_013298415.1 Comamonadaceae bacterium | reverse complement strand
CCCCCTCGCGCTTGGGCGCGTGGGTCGTTAGTATTTACGCAGGTTTTGATGAGGGCTTTCACCATGCAATTTCGCGTACGCATCGGCTTGCTTGCGGTTTTCTGTTCATATGTCGCCCTCGCGGGTCCCCACGCCAGCGCCCAAGCGTCTGTAGTGAGCTGTGACATCAACAAATACAGCCAAGACAAGAGCAACTTGGACTACCAAAAGACGCTGTTGGCGGCCAACCTGGATGCGCGCAAGCCGCAATCTGTGATCGATGGCATCCGCGCCACGATTGCGGCTTTGGAGCGCAACATGGCACCGAATGAAGCCGCCTGCTTGAAGGCCAAGGCCGATGCCGAGGCCAAAGCTGCGGCGGATGCCAAGGCGGCAGCCGAAGCGCGCACAGCCTATACAGCGAAGCTGAACGCAGATGCGGCGTTCATGCGTGCTGAGGCCCTGAAGTGCGACATCGATGCATACCAAAGCGCCAAAGTGGGGGTGCAGACACAGGAGCGTCTCTTGGCGGCCAACCTGGATGCTCGCAAGCCCGAGGCGATGATTGCCTCCCTGCGCGAGAGCCTCGCCCAAGCGCAGGCCAAGTTTGCACCGCTCGAAGCCGTTTGCTACGCGCGCTCGCTGTGGGACACGCGGGAAAACAGCGCCGCTGCGGCGAGATCTCAAACCCGCACCTTGCAGTTGACCGCTGGCAAGGCTCGGCTGGACACCAGCCCGGCCTTGGTGCAGATCGAAGCGCCCAAGTGTGACACCGCTGCGCTCTCGCAAACCAAAGCCGCACTGCCCACGGATCGGCAGCAGTTGGCGTTGGCGCTGAGCAATGTGCGTCCGCTGAGCGTGGTCGATCCCCTGCGTGCAAAGATCGACTTGGGCGAAGACAAGCTGCTGGTGCAGGAGCTCCAGTGCTACGCCAAAGACTTGAAGACGGCTGCTGATGCGGCGGCTGCGAAGGCCGAAGCGGACAGGATCGCGGCCGCGAAGAAGGCTGAGGCTGATCGCATCGCCGCCGCAGCGAAAGCCGAGGCCGACCGTGTGGCGGCGATCAAGGCTGCGGAGCAGGCCGCTATCGCCAAAGCCAAGGCCGAAGCCGACGCCATCGCATCCGGCGCGGGCGTGGACGGGGTGGCGAACGGCAACGTCGCCAATTGCCTCATCAAGGCAGTGGATGGTTGCATTGCGGCCAAGGTAAAAATTCACAATGGCAGAGGCGGCTACGTCGCGGCCGATCCCACTGCGGGCTGGGGGGCTGACAAGAAACTGGTGTCTGCGGCCAACGGAACGATCTTCAACGTGCGGGTGTTTGGCGATCGCATTGCGTTTATGTCGGCCGACGGGCCGATCCAGAGCGTGGGCTACCGCGAGGAAATTGCGCGACTGAGGAACCCGAGGAACAGCGGTACCCCGCAGGGCGGAGCTGCCGAGGCCGAGGCGCTTCTCAATTGCTGCGGCGACACTTATGTGGCGCGCTACTTCGGCAGCAACCGCTGGACGCTCAAGCGCTGCGGCTCGCCAGGCACCTGGAATGCAAGGTGTGAGAGCGCACTGATGTCCATTGGGCCCAGAAGTACCTCAATGACTTGGGTTAACCCAGACCTGGCCAAGTGGGTGGTCATCATGTCGCCCCTGCCAGGCGACAACAACGCGATCTACTTCGAAGCCGTGCCCTGATCTTTGGCGGTGAAACGCCGCCATCGTTCATTGCCGGGTTTGCGGCTGGGTTGTCACAATATCGTCATATTCGGTTTCTACAGTCTGTCGCTAAGCGTCTCGCATGTGCGGTGGCGCAAGGTTTAAACACTCAAGGACGAATCATGACGACTTTGTTTCGCGCAGCGCTGTTGGTGGTACCCATGTTGGGTGCGATCTCTGTGGGCGCTGCATACGCTCAGGTCAAAGAGCTCACTGGCGCTGGTGCTACTTTCCCGGCACCGCTTTATGCCAAATGGGCTTCTGAATACAACAAGGCCACCGGCATCAAGGTGAACTACCAATCGGTGGGCTCCGGTGCGGGCATGCGCCAGATCGAAGCCAAAACTGTTGACTTCGGCGCATCTGACATGCCGCTGAAAGACGAAGACCTGAAGGCCAAGGGCTTGGTGCAGTTTCCTACTGTGATCGGTGGCGTGGTGCCCGTGATCAATGTGAAGGGCATCGCGCCTGGCACTTTGAAACTCAACGGTCAAGTGCTGGGCGACATCTACCTGGGCAAAATCACCAAGTGGGACGACGCGGCAGTGAAGGCCTTGAACCCCGGCTTGGCATTGCCCTCTGAGGCAATTTCCGTGGTTCGCCGCGCCGATGGCTCTGGCACCACCTTCATCTTCACGAACTACCTGAGCAAAGTGAATGCCGAGTGGAAAACCAAGGTTGGTGAAGGCACTGCGGTGAACTGGCCAACAGGCGCAGGCGGCAAGGGCAATGAAGGCGTGGCCGCTTTTGTGGGCCGTTTGCCCAATTCGATTGGTTACGTGGAATACGCCTATGTGAAGCAAAACAAAATGAACTTCGCGCTCGTGCAAAACGCCGCTGGCACCTTTGCCAAGCCCGATGACGTGAACTTCAAGGCCGCCGCTGCCGGTGCAGACTGGAACAAAACTTTCTTCCAAATCCTCACCAACCAGCCCGGCAAGGAAACTTGGCCAATTTCGGGTGCGACCTTCATCATGATGCACGCCAAGCAAGACAAGCCTGGCAATGCGGCAGCTGCGCTGAAGTTCTTTGAATGGGCTTACAAAAACGGCGACAAAATGGCCGATGACCTGGACTATGTGCCGATGGCTGATGCCGTGAAGCCCGCCATCGAAAAGGTGTGGGCAACGATCACCGACGCAAGCGGAAAGCCGATTGCTTACAAGTAAAGCCTGAGGATAGGCATGCCCGCCGCCTGGCCTGAGCGCATTGTGCGCAATGGCCTTGCGGCCTTTTTGCTGAAAAACCATGAAAACAAGACAAGCTTGGATTGACCCGCTCTTTCGCTGGGCCGCCACTTCCAGCGCATGGGTCACGCTGGCCCTGTTGGCGGGCATCATCTTGTCACTGGTGATCAGCGCGTGGCCAGCCCTGAGCAAATACGGCTTGAGCTTCCTGACCACCGCCACCTGGGATCCTGTGAAGGAGGAGTTTGGTGGCTTGGTGATGATCTACGGCACCCTTGCCAGCTCATTGATCGCCGTTGCCATCGCAGTTCCCGTTAGTTTTGGTATCGCGCTTTTTTTGACCGAACTTTCCCCAGCCTGGCTGAAGCGCCCCTTGGGCACGGCGATCGAGTTGCTCGCGGCCGTGCCCTCGATCGTCTACGGCATGTGGGGCTTGTTGGTCTTTGGCCCGATCTTGGCGACCTACGTGCAGCAGCCGCTGCAAAAACTTGCCGGTACTTGGCCCATTGTTGGCAGCCTGGTGACAGGCCCACCGGTTGGCATTGGCATCTTGAGCGCAGGCATCATTTTGGCCATCATGATCATTCCGTACATCGCCGCAGTGATGCGCGATGTGTTTGATGTGACCCCTGCGCTGCTCAAAGAATCGGCTTATGGCCTGGGCGCCACGACTTGGGAAGTGATGTGGAAAGTGGTGTTGCCTTACACCAAAGCGGGTGTGGTGGGCGGCATCATGCTGGGCTTGGGCCGCGCGCTGGGCGAAACCATGGCAGTGACCTTTGTGATCGGTAACATGAATCAGCTTGACTCGCTCAGCCTGTTTCAAGCTGCCAACAGCATCACCTCAGCGCTCGCCAACGAGTTCGCCGAGGCCGGCGAAGGCCTCCATCAGGCTTCTTTGATCTACCTCGGCTTGGTGCTCTTTTTGATCACATTCGTCGTGCTGACGCTTTCCA
>JAAFHN010000110.1 GCA_013298415.1 Comamonadaceae bacterium | reverse complement strand
CGCACTGTTTGAGAGAGCGCAGCGAACGAGTTTGCGACGACCCCGCACAAATCGAGCATCGCAGGATCAGGCGTTGATCGGGGCGGCACTTTTGCTTACTTTTGCTGCCGGGCAAAAGTGAGTCGCCTGTCGGGGCGAGACCCGACACCAAACCAAGCTTCCGGAGGAAAGAAGCGAAAGCCCCGCCAGGGCAGTGCAACCCGAACGCGAGGAAAGACCTGCTCAAGACCAGGCTACGATCCCCCCATGAGTCATATCTACGTCTATTCCCCCTCCACTGCCGTGCAAGACAAAGAGGCGTTCAAGCGCGGGATCAAGCGCTTGGAAGCACTCGGCCATGAGGTGGAGTTGGATGAGGCGGTGCTGGCGCGCAACATGCGATTTGCGGGTGACGATGCCATGCGGGTTGCGGCGATCAGCCGAGCCGCCGCCAGCGGCGCAGATGTGGCGATGATTGCGCGTGGTGGCTACGGCTTGACCCGGATCTTGGGCCAGATTCCCTACAAAGCGATCTCCAAAAGCATCGCACGTGGCACTCAGTGGTTTGGCTTGAGCGACTTCACGGCCTTGCAGACTGCCATGCTTGCCAAGCTTGGCGCTGGCGAGCAGAGCGTGACTTGGGCGGGCCCCTGCGTGTGCGAGGATTTCATCGTGCCGGATGGGGCCGATGGCAAACCTGGCGCTTTGGACGAGATCACCCAAGCTTGCTTTGCCGATGTGCTGGCCGACGTGGCCGAAGGCTCAGGCTGGCGGCTCAATCGGCGCGAGAACAAACCCTATCTGGCCCAGGTCTCGAAGCCCAAATCCGCGAATCCGGAACAGTCAAAAAAGATAGCGTCGGATGTTGTAAATACCAGGACAGAGCGGCCAATTCACATCAAAAATGCCACGCTGTGGGGTGGAAACCTCTGCGTGCTGACTTCGTTGGTCGGTACGCCTTACTTTCCGGCGCTGGACTCCGCTGTGAAGGGCGGGGTGCTGTTTTTGGAAGATGTGGGCGAACACCCTTACAAGATTGAGCGCATGCTCTCCACGCTCTTGCACGCGGGCGTGTTGGCCAAGCAAAAGGCGATCGTGATGGGGCAGTTTTCCAAGATCACGCCGCTCGTGAACGACCGCGGATTCACGCTGCAAACGGTTGTGGAGTGGCTTCGCACCCAGGTGAAATGCCCCGTGCTCACGGGGCTGCCGATGGGCCATGTGCCCACCAAGGTGAGCCTGCCTGTGGGCCGCAAAGTAGATTTGCTGGTGGAGGGCGGCGAAGCGCTGATCGTTTGGGGGTGATTCCGCTTCTAAATCACCCCTGTCGTCGTTGCGGCGGCTGGCCGTGCTAGAGCACTGTCTGCGCCGCCGCGCCTAGACAGGCGCGATTTAGAAACGGAATCAGCGGCTGAACTTGGTGTTGCCGATCGCCTTGGCATCCGCCAAATAGCCCTTGAACATCTGATTCAAGTGGTGCATCACATCGCTTGCGCGGTGCTCGCCATACATCTGCGAGAGGGCGGCCATGAGTTCGCTGCGCAAAAACCACAGGCTCTGGATGTCTTCCGCGTAGCGGATGCGGCGCAACAGATTCGGATTTTCGAATTTCGCGTCGTCGCCCAGCACGCCGATCATCGCCTGGCGGATGCCTTCGGCCTGGTCGAGCATGCTTGAATCAGAAGGCTTGGTCTCCTGAATGAGCAAGCCCATGAGGCTGGTGCGAATGGTGTCTGCGATGCCCATGTGGGGTGAGGGAAGAGCAAAAAAAATGTAACTGAGCTGGGGTTGTACCACGCCCGGTGCGGGTGGCGTCAAGCGTGGGGCTTCTGCACCGGCTTGCAACAGGGTGCAAAAAGAGAAGCAGAGTGTGCCGATTTCGCCTGGACTTGCGCGGCAAAGGGCTTGCCTGTCGATGCGGGCGGGCAGCTTTCAGGGCGTTCTTGCGAGAATCCTGGACAGGGGTGTGCGCTTGCTCACACCGGCAGCACTCCCACTTCAGAGGCAACGATGACCGATACGAAACACTTTGAAACGCACTACATCAATGGCCGTTGGATTGCAGCCACACGGCCGCGCCAATTGCCGGTGCACGACAGCAGCACCGAAGCCGTGATGGCCACAGTGCCTGAAGGCACTTCGGCTGAAGCCACGCAGGCCGTGCTGGCCGCTCGCGCAGCTTTTCCGGGATGGTCTGCGCTCTCGGTGGAAGAGCGCTGCGCCTACATCGACAAAATTGTGGAAGGCTTGAAGGCCCGCCGCGATGAAATGGCCACTGCGATTGCCCGCGAAGTGGGCATGCCGCTGAAATTGGCCAACATGATCCAAGTGGGCGGGCCGATCTACAACTGGGGCAACGCGGCCAAAGTGGCCCGCGCGTTCGCCTGGGAAAAACAAGTGGGCAACTCGCTCGTGGTTCGCGAGCCCATCGGCGTGGCGGGCTGCATCACGCCTTGGAACTTCCCATTGAACCAAATCACGCTCAAAGTCGCTCCCGCGCTCGCCGCTGGCTGCACCGTGGTGCTCAAGCCCAGCGAAATTGCGCCGGTGAACGCGCTGATCCTCACGGAAATCATCCACGCCGCTGGCTTGCCGCCCGGTGTGTTCAACCTCGTCAACGGCCTTGGCCCGGAAGTGGGCGAAGTGCTCGCTACGCACCCCGAGGTGGACATGGTGAGCTTTACCGGCTCCACCCGCGCGGGCAAACGCGTGGGCGAGCTGGCGAGCCAAACCGTGAAGCGTGTGGCCTTGGAGCTGGGCGGCAAATCCGCGAGCGTGATCCTGCCGGGCGCGGATTTGGCCGCTGCGGTGAAGGGCACGATTTCAGCCTGCATGCTCAACAGTGGCCAAACCTGCTCGGCCCACACACGCATGCTGGTGCATGAAAGCCAGTTTGAAGCGGCCAAAGCGCTGGCCAAAGAAGCGATTGCCAAATTCAGCATCGGCCCGAGCTTGGCCGATGGCACCAAGCTTGGCCCGCTGGTGAGTGCCGCACAGCGCGACCGCGTACTGGGCTTCATTGCAGGCGCGGTGGCCGAGGGTGCAGAACTGGTGGCGGGCAGTGCAGACAAGCCAGCGGGCTTCGAGGCTGGCTACTACGTGCAGCCCAGCGTGCTTGCGATCCAAGAGCATCACACGGTGGCCAAAGAGGAGATTTTTGGCCCCGTGCTCGTGATGCTGGCCTACAAAGACGAATCCGATGCCTTGCGCATTGCCAATGACAGCATCTACGGCTTGGGCGGCGGTGTGTGGGGCAAAGACGATGCGGATGCCATCCGCGTGGCCCGCCAACTGCGCACCGGCCAAGTGGACATCAACGGCGCGCCCTTCAACAGCAACGCCCCGTTCGGCGGCTACAAACAAAGCGGTAACGGCCGAGAAGGCGGCGTGTACGGCTTAGAAGAATTTCTCGAATACAAGGCGATCCAGTTGAAGGCCTAGGAAACCGAGCCAGCCGAACAGGCCAATGAAGGCAAAGTGCCCAAAATCATGCAAAGGGCGCCCAGTCAATCTGGTTTGAAGGATGGCTATTGCGGCGGGGCATTTCAAAACGTGGCTGTTTCCTTTGCGAACTCTGCGTAAATTTCGCGAACTCTGCGTTCAAAGGGGCTGCCCCTGCGCACTGTCCAATGCCCCCTGAGCCACAATCGCAGACACATTGGAGATGTGTTCATGAAATGGCTGTTGCGGTTCGTTTGGGTGCTGGTGGGCCTGTTGGGTTTGGCGGCTTTGGGTGTTGCGATTTACATGTGGCGGGCCAGCCCCAAGCTGAACGGCGAACTGCGCACGCTCGGGCTCTCGGCTGCCGTGAAGATCCAGCGTGACGCGGCAGACGTGACCCACATCAGCGCGCAGACCGACCGCGATGCCGCCTTCGCGCTGGGCTACATCCATGCGCAAGAGCGCTCTTGGCAGCTCGAATTCAACCGCCGGGTGATGCATGGCCGCTTGAGCGAGTTTTTGGGTGAAGCGACCGTGGAGACTGACAAGCTGATGCGCACGCTCGGCATCGTGCAGTCGGCCCAGGCCCAGTTTGCGAACTTGCCTGCCAGCACCAAAGACACGCTGCAAGCCTACGCGGATGGCATCAACGCTTTTCACGCCACGGGCCGCCAGGCGCTGCCGCCTGAATTTCACATTTTGGGCATCAAGCCCGGCATCTGGACACCGCAAGACAGCGTGGGCTGGCTCATCATGATGTCGCTGGATTTGGGCGGCAATTGGGGCACTGAAATCGCGCGAGCGAGTGCCGCCAAGGTGCTTGACACTTCCCGCGTTTGGCAGCTCTACCCCGTGTACGAAGGCGAAAAACCCAGGGCCACGGCAGACATCGCCAAGCTCTACCGCGAGTGGGGCGTTTACCGCGCGTCTGCTGCATCAGCCCCTGCCAAACCCGCCAGTGCCGCATCTGCTTCAATTCCTAAAAACATAGCAACAAATGATGTAAATACCAGGACAGAGGAGCAGTTCAGCTTCAAAAATGCGCTTCCAATGCCCCGCGAAGCCCTCGTGGCGCGCTTGAGTGCCGACCTCGCCGATCTCGTCCACAAACTCGGCCACGGTGACTCTCACCAAACCGGTATTGGCAGCAACAACTGGTTGGTGGCGGGTTCGCACAGCGCATCAGGCAAACCGCTGCTGGCCAACGACCCGCACTTGGGCCTGAATTCACCTGCCATTTGGTACTTTGCCGCGCTCAAGACCCCCAGCACCCAAGCGATTGGGGCCACGCTGCCCGGCTCGCCCATGCTCGTGCTGGGCCGCAACACCCGGGTGGCTTGGGGGTTCACCAACACCGGCCCAGATGTGCAAGACGTGTTTTTGGAGCGCATCGACCCCGCCAACCCCAAGCGCTACCAAACGCCAGATGGTTTTGCGGAATTCCAACTCCGGCCCGAAACCATTGGCGTGAAGGGCAAGCCCGATGTGAACATCACCGTGCGCAGCACGCGCCACGGCCCGGTGCTGAGCGATTCGCTCAAAAGCTACGACTGGGTGAACACCGCGAGCTTTGCGCTCAGCCTGCGTTTTGCGGGGCTGGATGCCGATGTGAAAAGCGCGCATGCAGGGATGCTGGTGCCTAAGGTCAAATCTGTGGCCGAGCTGTATGCCAATTTCTCCGATTTTCATTCGCCGATGCAAAACGTGGTGGCCGCAGACATCGACGGCGGCGTGGGCTACAAGGCCGTGGGCCGCATCCCCTTGCGCGATCCCGCCAACGATTTCATGGGCTTGGCCCCATCGCCGGGCTGGGACGCGAAGTACGACTGGAAGGGCTGGCTGCCCTATGCGGATACGCCCTACGACGACGGCAAAAAGAGCAACCGCCGCGCCGACGGCTCCAGTGATTTCGCCAAGCGCGGCTGGCTTGCCACCGCCAACCAGCGCATCCACGATCCCGCCTATCCGCACTTCATCACGCAGGATTGGGGCTCGGACTACCGCCAGCGCAGGATTGAGGAGCTGCTGGCCGCCACGGCGAAGCACGACGCAGCCAGCTTTGCCAAGCTTCACGGCGATGTGAAATCGCTGGCCACCGTGCGTTTGTTGCCGCATTTCCGCGCCGCAATCGCAGCCGCCGCGCCGGGCGTGATCCCAGATGCCCAAGCCGCCGAAGCCAAGAGCTGGGATGGCACGATGCGCGGCGACTCGCTTTTGCCGCTCATCTTCAGCGCCTGGATCGATCAGTTCACCCGCGATGTGCTGCCCCACCGAATTGGCGACGCGCGCTTCAACGCCCAATATGGCCGCAGGCAGTTTCGAGCTGGGGTTGAAAACATCTTGGAAACCAACGATGCCTTCTTCTGTAAAAAGGAAGCCGCGGGCGTGACAGCCGATTGCCCGGCAGCGGCAGCGAATGCGATGAACCTGGCGATGGCGAATTTGCGCCTGCGCCTGGGGCCAGACCTCGCAAAATGGAGCTGGGCGCACGAGCACCGGGCGATCTCGAAGCACCAGCCTTTTGGGAATGTGGCACCGCTCGCACGCTTTTTCGATGTGGCTTCACCCAGCGCTGGCGACGGTTTCACGGTCAACGTGGGCCAATACGATTTCAAAGACAAAGCCGCGCCCTTTGCCAACCGCCACGCCGCCAGCCTGCGCGCGATCTACGATCTGAGCGATTTGGAAAAATCCCAATTCATCTACCAAACCGGCCAAAGCGGCCTCGTGTGGAGCAAACGCTACAAAGACATGGCCCAACCCTGGAGCGAAGTGCAATACCGCCCCCTGCAACTCAAACCCTCAAGCTACGTCCACGAGCTGAGCTTGGTGCCTCGATAGGTCGGTGGGGGCAGGAGAAGTAACGCGAAAAGCACGGAAACTTCGCGAAAAACGCGAAAAAGCAGCCGTCAAAAATTTGATTGTGGCGCGCTGAAGTTGCTTCCTGTTTTGTAGCGCTATTCATCGAGAATGCATGGACAGATGGGCTGTTTTCATACAAATCATTCCGTTTTCGCGCTTTTCGGCTCCCTTTTTTGTGTTTTTCGCGTTACTTCCCCTGACCCCTGCGCCCCATGAACTTTGAAATTCTTCCCCGCGATCTTTCCGCCTACAAGGCTGGCAATACGGGCGTGCCTTATGCCTTTCGGTTTGACTCGGGTGTGCCTGGGCCAGCGGTGGGGATCAATGCGCTCACGCATGGCAATGAGTTTTGCGGGATGGTGGCGGCTTGTGCGCTCTTGGATGCGGGTGTGAGGCCAGAGCGGGGCTCACTCTCCATCAGCTTTGCCAATGTGGCAGCCTACGAGAGCTTTTCCACCGATGCGCCCTTTGACAGCCGCATGCTGGTGCATAACCTGAACCGGATTTGGTCGGACCGCGAGCTAGACGGCTCCGAGCGCAGCCCCGAGTTGGATCGGGCGCGCGAGATGCGTGGCTTTTTCGATCCCTTGCATGCACTCTTGGATATCCATTCCACGAGCCAAGACGCGCCGCCGTTTTTTGTGTACGCGCAAAGCGCAGCCAACGACGCGCTGGCCAATGGCATTGGCTTTCCGCCCGTGCAAATGCTCATGCCCGGCGGCATGCAAACGGGTACGCCGCTGATCGAATACGGCGCGTTTGGCCGGGCCATGAGGGCACAAAGTGCTGCGGGCGGTTTGCAGCCTGGCACATGGCAACCCGGCCAGGGCGGCGCGGTGGTGGTGGAATGCGGCCAGCACTTTTTGGCCAGCGCGGGTGTGCTTGCCACGCAAGCTTCGCTCGCCTTTTTGGCCCACATGGGCACGCTGAGCGCCGAGCGCGCAGGCGAGCTTTGTAAGCAACTCACTGGCAGCAACCCGCTTGCCGGGCCGCTGCCCAAACCGCGCCGTTTTCAGCTCATCAGCACCCACGTGATCCGCACGCCGCAACTGAGCTGGACCAAGCCCCTGATTGGCATGGAAAGCTTTGCCGAGGGCGAATTGATTGGCACGGATGGCGATTTTGAGATCCGTTCGCCCTGTGAAGGCTGCACGATCTTCATGCCGCTGGCTGCGAACCGCGTGGCGGTTCCAGGCCGCGAGGGGATCTATCTGACGCGGCCCGTGGACTGAGCGGCAGCGCCGCGCTCACACCAGGCCAGCCGCTTTCGCCACCAAGTGAATGCCGCGCCAAGTGCTGTCAGCCGGGGCGAGGGTCGGCGTGATGTC
>JAAFHN010000284.1 GCA_013298415.1 Comamonadaceae bacterium | reverse complement strand
CGAGTTCGCCCGCTTTGCCTCGGGTGCAGAAGGCATCCAAAAAAGCTTCGAAGGCTCGTCGCTGGAAACCATCAAGCACATGGTGGCGGCCGGCATGGGCGTCACGCTCGTGCCGCGCCTGAGCGTGCCTGCGTCGGCATTGACTGCAAGCGCTGCTTCAGCACCCAAACGGAGCAAAAAAGGCGCTGATCCGAGCGCGCCCAGCGGCGAGCTGCGCTACATCGCCGTGGTGGATGAGCAAACGGGCGAAGCGCCCACCCGCCGCATCGTGCTGGCCTGGCGGCGCAGCTTCACCCGCTACGCAGCGATTGCCGAGGTGCGCAACGCCATCTATGCCTGCAAACTCCTTGGCGTGAAGCGCTTGTCTTGACGGCCTCCACCCCAACGCCCCTACCCGCGCCCCCGGCCCCAAGGCCTGATTCGGATTCGCGCCACCCGCCCATCGTTTGGGCCTTCATGCTGGGCAATTTGGTGATTGGCACAGGCGTGATGCTCGCGCCGGGCCTGCTGAACGTGTTGACCGCCGATTTGCGGGTGAGCGTGCCCACGGTGGGCACGATGCTGGGCATCTCGGCCGTGGTGATTTGCGTGGGCGCGCCGCTCTTTGCCATGCTCACCAGCCGCTGGGATCGCCGCCGATTGCTGGCGGGCTCGCTCGTGTTTTGCGGTGTGCTGCATGTGCTTTGCGCCTTCGCGCCGAACTTTGCCACTTTGCTGCCCCTGCGCGTGGCCTCCGTGGTGGCCGCTGCGATTTTCACGCCCCAAGCCGCGGCCACGCTCGGCCAAGTGCTGCCCGCCGAGCGCCGTGCTGGTGCGATCACCTTCATCTTTTTGGGCTGGTCGCTGGCCTCTGTGGCGGCGCTGCCCATTGCCGCCTGGCTGGGCGCGCACATCGGCTGGCGCTATACCTTTGCCGGCTTTGGCCTGCTCAGCATTGCAGGCGCTTGGCTTGTGGCGCGGGCCACACCCAAGGGCGTGCAGGGCGTGGCGCTCCCGCTGGCCGCTTGGGGCCAAACCTTGAAGCACCCGGTGCTGCCCTGGCTTTTGCTGGTTACCGCGCTTTCGGCCTGCGGCCAGTTCACCACTTGGGGCTACTTCGCGCCCTACACCCAGGCCATGCTCAAGCCCAGCCCAGAGCTCTTTTCGCTGCTGCTGGTGATTTTTGGCGCAGCGGGCTTGGTGGGCAATGTGATCGCCTCGCGCAATGCGGGCCGCGCTGGCCTTGCATTCGGCGGCGCGCATTGGAATGTGCAACTGGCGTGCGCCAGCATGTGCCTGGGCTTTGTCGTGCTGCTGATGGCTGGCGGCTCGCTGCCCTGGTTTGTGCTGGGCAGCGTGATCTGGGGCATTGGCGTGTTTGCCAGCAACTCATCTCAGCAAGCCCGCTTGGCGCAAGCCGATCCCGCTTTGGCCGGTGCATCGATTGCGCTCAACACCAGCATGATCTACCTCGGCCAAGCCTTCGGCTCCTTCGTCGGCGGCGGGATGATCGCCGCCGTGGGCTACAGCTGGCTTCCCATCACCGGCGTGGTGCTGCTCGCCGCCACCGTGGCCCTCTCAATCTGGGTGCAGCGGCGCTTGAGTGGCCGTTAAATCCACGCAATCCATTGAGCGCACATGCATTTGATTGCCCACATTGAACACGCCACCGCCAACGCGGTGCCTGCCACGCGTGCAGAGACTTCTGCGCTGGCACCCCGCTGGTTGCTGCTGTTTGATGCGGGCACGGTGGGCCGCGCGAAAAGTGCGGTGCCTCTGGCCCACGAAGAGCCAGAGCTGGCAGCGATAGACCTGGTGGAAGGTTTGTATGCGCACTCTGGCTTGCCAGCTGCCTGGCGCTTGCCCCGAGCGGACGAATTCAAGGCATTTTGTGATGCCCTGGCGCAGCGGGGCTACCGCACCAGCCAACCGACTTGTGTGCAGACCGCCGTGCTTGCGGATACCTTGGCCAGCTTCCGCAACATGCCCAAGCCCAGCGGACTTGAGCTTCGCATCGAGCCAGAGCCTTTTGCCGACTGGCGCAGCGTGTACCTCGGGCCGGGGTTTGACGCGGAGGATGCGGCGAGTCGGATCGAAATTTTGGCGCGGGGCAAGCACACGCAGTACGCGGTGGCTTATGTGGATGGCGTGGCGGTGGGCTCAGGCGCGCTCAGCGTTTACTCGCCGCCGGATGCTGCGCCGCTGGCCAGCGTCCACGGCATGCGCACGGCGGCCTCGCACCGCAAACGCGGCTTGGCTGGTGCGTTGATCGCCGAGTTTGCGCGGCGCGCCCAGGCGGCGGGCTGCGAAAACTGGTTTTTGCAAGTGGAGCTGGAGAACACCACTGCCCAAAGCCTTTATGCCAAGCTGGGTTTCCGCACGGCCTGGGTGTATGACTATTGGCGGATGGTTTAGGGGAGTTTTTCACAGGAGATCAGGAGACAAGGAGGGAGACAAAAAATTCAAGGCTGTTTTCCTTGTGTCTTGATCTCCTGTGAAATTGCAGCTTGCTGCTAACGCCCACCTGAGACATCCAGGATCGCCCCGGTGGTGTAGCTTGCTGCATCGCTGAGCAGCCAGGCTATGGCTTGGGCAACCTCCTCAGCACTGCCTGCGCGTTGCATGGGCACTTGGGGGGCGAGTTGTTGGGCGCGGTCGGGTTGGCCGCCGCTGGCGTGGATGTCGGTTGCGATGATGCCGGGGCGAATGGCGTTCACGCGGATGCCCTCTGCGGCCACTTCGCGGGCGAGGCCTAAAGTGAAGGTGTCAATCGCTGCTTTGCTGGCGGCGTAGTCCACATATTGGCCGGGTGAGCCGAGGCGCGCAGCGGCGCTGGAGAGGTTGACGATGGCACCGCCCTGGCCGCCGTGCCTGCTGCTCATGCGCTTCACAGCTTCTCTGGCGCAGATGAAGCTGGAAAGCACGTTGCTGCGCCACATGCGTTCGAGCCGGGCAACGCTCATCTGGTCCACCCTGGCTGCCACATCCACCACGCCTGCGTTGTTCACGAGGCCAGCCAGCGGCAAGCCGATGGCATCGAGCGCTGCAAACATCGCCATCACCTGCGGCTCTTCGCTCACGTCGGCTTGCATGAGATGCACGATGCCGCCAGCGGCCTCACACTCTCGCTGCACCGCTTGCGCCGCCTCCAAGTTGCGCGCATAGTTCAGCGCCACCGCATAGCCCTGCGCGCACAAAAGCTTCACACAAGCCGCACCGATGCCGCGCGAGCCGCCAGTCACCAAAATCAGTTTTTCTTTCATTTCTGCAATCTATCCCATGACTGACCCGTTTATCACGCTCACCGCATCCGACAGCCACCAACTCGCCGCCTACACCGCTGCGCCAGCCACGGCCAGCAAGGCCGGCATCGTGGTGATCCAAGAGATTTTTGGCGTGAATTCCCACATTCGATCCGTGGCCGATGGCTATGCCAAAGAAGGCTACTTGTGCATCGCCCCAGCAATCTTCGACCGCGCCGAGCGCGACGTGGCGCTGGGCTACACCGAAGCCGATATGCAGCGCGGCTTCGCGCTCAAGATGGCCGTGGCGCCGAATGGCGACGCCAGCAAAGTGCTGCTCGACGTGGCCGCTGCGGTGGCCTGGCTCAAGGCCCAAGGGGTGGGGCGCGTGGGCATTGTGGGTTACTGCTTCGGCGGCTTGGTGACTTGGCTCTCTGCGGGCCAGGTAGAGGGCATCAACGCCGCAGTCTGCTACTACGGCGGCGGCATGCCCGATGCGGCAGCGAGCAAAGCAAAGTGCGCGGTGATGGCGCATTTCGGCGATCAAGATCACTGGCTGCCGCTCGAAAAAGTGGGGCAATTCCACGCGGCAAACCCCGAAGTGGATCTGCACATCTACGCCGCCAACCACGGCTTCAACTGCGACCAACGCGCAAGCTACAACGAAACAGCAGCCAAGTCAGCGCGAGCGAAGTCGCTGGGGTTCTTCAGCGAGCATTTGCGGGGGCTGTAGAGATCAGGGGCAGTCGCAGCCATGAACGCAGAGTTCGCGAAAGCACGCAAAGGGCGCAGAGGAACAGCCAAAAGTTGGTTTTTGGCACCAAATCTCCACACTGTCCCCACATTCATTGCATATGATGCTATGAATTTGGAAGTAATGCTATGAACATCAAACCCCACTTTGGCTGTTTGCTTCGCGTCCTCTGCGTTGTCTTTGCGCACTTTGCGTTCAACACGGCTGTTCAAGCTGCGCCCTACCAAGGCCCTTTGTTCGACGCGCATTTGCATTACAACGAGGAGGCTTGCGTTCACAGCACGCCTTCGCCGGGCTGCCCGCATCCGCTGAGCGATGTGTTGGCGCGGATGCAGCGCTCGGGCGTGAAGGCGGTCATTGCCAACAGCCGCCCCAACGACGGCACTAAG
>JAAFHN010000652.1 GCA_013298415.1 Comamonadaceae bacterium | reverse complement strand
CGCGCATGCTGAGGCAAATGCGAACACGCAAGTGGACCTGGTGCAGTTTGAGCGCGAAAAAATCAAAGGCGCGATACGCACGGATTTCATTTTGTCGGCTGAGATCATCGTGATCTCGCTTGGCACGGTGGCTGCCGCGTCCTTGCAATCCAAAATCGGCGTATTGGTGAGCATTTCGATTTTGATGACGGTGGGCGTCTACGGCCTGGTGGCTGCCATCGTGAAGCTCGACGATTTGGGCCTTGCTCTGCTGCCCAAAGGCGGCCTGGCGGCCTCCTTGGGGCGTGGGCTGCTCGCGTTTGCGCCTTGGCTCATGAAGGCGCTTTCTGTGCTGGGCACTCTCGCCATGTTTTTGGTGGGCGGCGGGATCTTGACGCATGGCCTGCCGCCGCTCTACGCATGGTTACAAAGCGTGGCGGCGCAGGGCGGGGCGGTGGGTTTGCTCTTGCCAGTCGCTGTGGACGGCCTCTTCGGCTTGATCTGCGGCGCGTTGATCGTGGGCGGCGTATCGGCAGTTGCCAAGTTACGCAAATGAGCAGAATTGAAACGCAGGTAAAGAAACGAAAACCTTTGGCTTATCACGCACTTTTGTAACCCGAACCGCCACACAGAAGCGTTATCCTGAGCACACAGGAGAACGTTATGGGCAAAGAGACAGAAGATGCGCTGGGCGCGATTGCGCCAGCATTGCAGACCAGCACGGAACCGAGCATCACCGCCGTGCCTGAGCCGAAGCGGGCCGACCTCAGTGATTCGGTCAGCGACATTGGCCTTGGTATCACCGCCATGCGAAGGCCACTTGCATTGTCGGCCGCTGCGCTCTCCGCCGCCGCTTTGTTGGCGGCCTGCGGCGGAGGCGGTGGCGGCAGCGCACCCGTGGCGATCCCTCCCGCGCCCACGCCACCAGCACCGACACCTCCTGCCCCAACCCCGCCCGCGCCCCCTCCTCCGGATCCCGCGCCGCCCGCTCCCGCTCCCGCCCCTGCCCCCACACCTCCGGCCCCAACACCGCCCGCTCCTGCGCCCACACCACCTGCACCACCCCCACCAGCACCAGCACCAGCGCCACCCCCGCCTGCGATCTCGGCCGCTGATGCGTCGCGCTTTCTCAGCCAAGCCGCGTTCGGCGGCACCGATGCCCTGATTGCCGATGTGCAGGCCAAGGGCTATGCGGGCTGGATTGCCGCTCAGTTTGATGCGCCGCAAACGCAATCGCACTGGGATTGGATGATTGAGCGCGGCTATGCCGTAGAAAACAACCGATTCGGCTTTGGAGGCGCAGACAACACGCTTTGGCGCAAGCTCATGAGCTCGCCCGATGTGCTGCGCCAGCGCGTCACGCTGGCACTCAGCGAAATCTTTGTGATCTCCATGAACGGCCTGCCAGTCAATTGGCGCGGCTTTCATGTCGCTGCTTATGTGGACATCCTGGAAAACAACGCCTTTGGCAGCTACCGCAAGCTGCTGGACGACGTGACGCTTTCCACGGGCATGGGGGTGTACCTGAACATGCGTGGCAACCAGCGCGCCGATGGTCGAGGCAGGGAGCCTGATGAGAACTACGCCCGCGAGGTCTTGCAGCTGTTCAGCCTCGGCTTGAATGAGCTCAACGCGGACGGCACCTCAAAAATGACGGGCGGCAAGACCGTTGACACGTACGACCAAGCGAGCATCACCGGCTTGGCCCGCGTGCTCACCGGTTGGGACTACGATGGCGTCACGTCATCGCCCAGTCTGGATGTGGCCTACGTGAAGCGGCCGATGCTGCCTGTTGCATCGCGTCATTCTCCAGATGCCAAAACCTTCCTGGGCGTGACGGTTCCCGCGGCGGCTGCAACGGTGGCAAGCGCGAGCAGCGAACTCAAAACCGCGCTTGACACCATCGCCGCGCATCCCAATGTCGGCCCCTTCATCGGCCGGCAGCTGATTCAGCGCCTCGTGATGTCCAACCCCAGCCCGGCCTATGTGGGCCGGGTAGCAGCCGCGTTTGCCAACAACGGCAGTGGTGTGCGGGGCGACCTGAAGGCCGTGGTGAGGGCCGTGCTGCTGGACTCAGAG
>JAAFHN010000578.1 GCA_013298415.1 Comamonadaceae bacterium | reverse complement strand
TGCGCAGAGCTGGGGTTACTTCGAGATGGTGACCGCTGATCGTCAAATTCATGGTGGCGTCCTTTCGCTCGTGGTTGAACCCGCGTCGCCCACAGCGCTCATCGCTGCAAACGACGCCCCCGGTGGCACCGCACACAAGCGTGCGAACACCCCCAGTGCGGCCCACTATGCGCGGCTTTGCCTGTTTGCGCAAGTGGGCATGCCCCAGCCGTGAAAACTCTCACGTTTCTTCACACAAATGCGCGCCAAGTGCTTGAATTATTTGCACATTCTTGCATGCTGAGCCAATCAAAAAGCATAGCAACAAAGGCAATGATTAATTGGACAGAGGGGTACTTTTGCTTGAAAACGCGGCTGCGAACCGCTTGGATTGGCGCCGAGCCCTCAACCGATCTGCCGCGCCGCCACGCTTGCGAAAAACAGGAAAAACCCAAGCCAATGTGCGGACTTGAATGCCATGAAGCAGCCTTCGCGGCTGCGGCTGCGGTACTTGCTGAATTGCCAAGCCGCATGCGCCATCGCTGCGCTGATGCCGAGGAGCGCGAATGCCCAGCCGAGAGCCGAAAGCGGCCGATCCAAGATCAACCAAGCCCAAAGCAGGATGTGCAGCGCGTTGCAGGCCGTCACGAAGGCCACGTCAAAACGACCGAGCGTGAGCGCGCTGGTTTGGATGCCCAGGCGGATGTCGTCATCTCTGTCCACCATCGCATAGGCCGTGTCGTAGGCCAGCACCCAGAGCAGATTCACGGCCAGCAGCGCCCAAGCCAGCGGTGGCACGCGGCTTTGCACCGCGGCAAAGGCCATCGGGATGCCGAAACTGAAGGCCACGCCGAGCACCGCTTGCGGCATGCTCACAAAGCGCTTGGCAAAGGGGTAGAGCACGGCAATGCCGAGCGCTCCAAAGCTCCATGTGATGGCCGCGCGGTTGGTGGTGAGCACCAGGCCGAACGCGGCCAGAGCCAGCACGGCACCTAGAGCGAGCGCCTCGGCGATGCCGATGCGCCCGCTCGTCACGGGCCGGTTCGCGGTACGCTTCACGTGCTTGTCAAAGTCGCGGTCGGCCACGTCGTTCACGCAGCAGCCCGCGCTGCGCATGAGGATCGTGCCGAGCGTGAACACGATCAGCAAATGCCAGCCCGGAAAGCCGTGCGCCGCGATGAAAAGCGCAGACAAGGTGGGCCACAGCAGCAGCAGCCAGCCCGCAGGCCGATCCCAGCGGATCAAGTCAAGGTAAAGCTTGAATTTGCCGTGCATTCAAAAATAATAGCAACACATCATGATTTCACCAGGACAGAGGGGTGAAAAGACGTCAAAAACGCCTTGAAAAGCGACGTGAAGGCCGGTTTCAAGCTTCGTACCACACGGTTACCGGCGCGTGGTCACTCAGCCGGGCGGCGCGGTCAATCTCCACCCGCTCGGCCCAAGCCGCCACGTTTGGCGTGGCCAAGTGGTAATCCAGCCGCCAGCCCACGTTTTTGTCGTAGGCCGCGCCGCGCTGGCTCCACCAGGTGTAGCACTCGTCGGTAGTGCTGGGGTGGAGCGTGCGGTACACGTCGACCAAGCCTTCTTCGGCCTCGCCTTGGGGCGTTTGCAAGTGCGCCGTCATCCAGGCGCGTTCCTCAGGCAGGAATCCACTGTTTTTGGCATTGCTTTTGTAGTTTTTCAGGTCTTGCTCTTTGTGCGCGATGTTGATGTCGCCACACAGCACGAAGTCGCGCTCTTCCATGAGGGTGGCCAAATGGTCGTGCATCACGTCCAAGAAGCGGAATTTGGCTTGCTGGCGCTCTTCGCCCGAGGAGCCGCTGGGAAAGTAGCAGCTGATCACACTGAATTTGGAGCCGGGCTTGTCAAAGCGCACTTCCACATACCGGCCTTCGGCGTTGAACTCGTCGGCCCTGCCTTTGCCCAGCGGATCGGCAAAGCCAATCACCACATCGCTCGGCTCGTATTTGCAATACACACCTACGCCCGAGTAGCCCTTTTTCTCGGCGAACTGAAAGTGGCCCTTCATGCCGCTCAGCACCTCGAATTTGCCTGCGATGTCTTGCGCCTGGGCTTTGACTTCTTGCACGCAAATACAATCGGGCGCTTGCCTTGCTGCCCAGGCTTCCAAGCCTTTTGTGGCCGCTGAGCGGATGCCGTTCAAGTTCAATGAGGTGAGCGCAAATCGCTTCATTTCGTCGTCTTTCTAAGGAAATCCATGCACGCAGCCGCCAACGCATCCCCCTCGACTCAATCCGCGCTCGCCCACGAGTTTTTGGGCTTTGCACTGCGCCACGGGGTGCTCAAGTTTGGCAGCTTCCAAACCAAGGCTGGCCGCATCAGCCCGTATTTTTTCAATGCAGGGCATTTTGACGATGGCGACAAGCTCGGCACGCTCGCCCAGCTCTACGCCCGCAGCATCATCGCCAGCGGCATTGGGTTTGACGTGCTCTTTG
>JAAFHN010000401.1 GCA_013298415.1 Comamonadaceae bacterium | reverse complement strand
TGGCCGCACTTGAGCTGCACATCAGCAATGTCCACGCCCGAGAAGCCTTTCGCCACCACAGCTACCTGAGCCCCGTGTGCAAAGCGGTGATGTGCGGTTTTGGCGTGGCTGGGTATGGGCTGGCAGTCGCTGCCGTGGCGCAATGGGCTGCGTCCACCTGAATCACAGCATGCGTGGTATCCACAACTGGCTCGGGGGATAGCCTGGCCACAATCAGTCCGTTCCATTTGCCTTTTGAAGGAGAGACAAGGTGCGGATCAAGAATGAAAAAGACTTTTGGTCAGGTGTGATGTTCACCGCCGTGGGCATCGCGTTTGCGTGGGGTGCCACCACTTACAACATCGGCACCGGCGCCCGAATGGGGCCGGGTTATTTTCCTTTGATGCTGGGTGTGGTGCTCTCAGTCCTCGGCCTCGCCATCACCTTCTTTGCGCTCACCGTTGAGACTGAAAGCGGCGAAAAGGTGGGCAGCTTTGCTTGGAGGCCGGTGATCTGCATCCTGGGCGCGAACCTGGCGTTCGGCATTTGCTTGGGCGGCCTCAAGATCGGCGGGGCAACGGTGCTGCCTTCTCTAGGCCTGGTGATCGGGATCTTCGCGCTCGTGCTGATTTCAAGCCTAGCTGCCGAGGTCTATCGGATCAAAGAGGTGCTCACACTCGCTACGGTTTTGGCGGTGGGCTGCTACTGCGTTTTCATTTTGCTGCTCAAGCTGCAAATCCCCGTTTGGCCCTCATTCATCGCCTAAGCGCGGCACCAGGAGAACCCCATGGGTGATTTACTGAACAACCTGGCCATTGGCTTCGGCGTGGCCCTGAATTTGCAAAACCTGATGTACGCGGCCATCGGCTGCGTGCTGGGCACCTTGATCGGCGTGCTGCCCGGCATTGGGCCGGTGGCAACCATTGCCATGCTCTTGCCCGCCACCTATGCGTTGCCCCCGATTGCAGCCCTCATCATGCTGGCAGGCATCTACTACGGCGCGCAGTACGGCGGCTCCACCACAGCGATTTTGGTGAACCTGCCCGGTGAGTCCTCATCGGTGGTGACCGCCATTGACGGCTACCAAATGGCCCGCCAGGGAAGGGCGGGCCCTGCGCTTGCAACCGCAGGCCTGGGCTCCTTTTTTTGCAGGCTGCGTGGGCACGCTCGTGCTGGCTGCATTTGCGCCACCGCTCACTGAGCTTGCCTTTAAGTTTGGCCCGGCCGAATACTTCTCACTGATGATTTTGGGCCTGATCGGTGCCGTGGTGCTGGCCAGCGGCTCCCTGCTCAAGGCCATTGCCATGATCGTGCTCGGCTTGCTGCTGGGCCTGGTGGGCACCGATGTGAACTCCGGCGTGGCGCGTTTCAGCTTTGACATCCCCGAGCTCACTGATGGCATCGGCTTCGTTGTCGTGGCTATGGGCGTGTTTGGCTACGGTGAAATCATCTCTAACCTGGGTAAGAGCGCCGATGAGCGCCAAGTGTTCACCGACAAAGTGGGCCAGCTCTACCCCAGCAAAGAAGACGTGAAGCTCGCGGCGCCCGCAGTGATTCGGGGTACCGTGCTCGGGTCACTCTTGGGCGTTCTGCCGGGCGGTGGCGCCGCCTTGGCTGCATTCGCGGCCTACACGCTCGAGAAAAAAATGCCGATGAAAAAGGGTGAAGTTCCTTTTGGCAAGGGCAACATTCGCGGCGTGGGTGGCCCTGAATCGGCCAACAACGCGGCTGCACAAACGTCCTTCATCCCGCTGCTCACGCTCGGCATTCCGCCAAACGCCGTGATGGCGCTCATGGTGGGCGCGATGACGATTCACAACATCCAGCCTGGCCCCCAGGTGATGACGAGCAACCCGCAGCTCTTCTGGGGCTTGATCGCCTCCATGTGGATCGGCAACTTGATGCTCGTGATCTTGAACCTGCCACTGATTGGCATCTGGATCAAGCTGCTCACCATTCCCTACCGCTTCCTGTTCCCCAGCATCGTGCTTTTTTGCGCGATCGGTGTGTTCACGCTGAACAACAACGTGTTCGACATCTGGACTGTGGCGATTTTCGGATTCCTCGGCTACGTGTGGTGGAAGCTGGGTGCCGAGGGAGCGCCATTGCTGCTTGGCTTCGTGCTCGGTCCGATGATGGAAGAAAACCTGCGCCGGGCACTGCTTTTGTCGCGCGGCGATTGGAGCGTGTTCGTCACACGGCCCTTGTCTGCCGGTTTGCTGCTCGGGGCGCTGGCCTTGCTCGTGATCGTTTTGCTGCCAGCGGTGAAAAACAAGCGCGAAGAGGCCTTCCAAGAAGAATAAGCCTCACTTCCCGACTCAAAAAGCCCCCGGCGCTGACGGCGCCAGGGGCTTTTTTCATGCGTTTTGCACTTCCTGCAGCCACTGGCGCGCCCAGGCCAGGCCCGTTTCCTCCGGCGCATCGCCGCTGGTTGCGTCGTGAATGAAGATCTCGCCCAGCCGCGTGGCCCCCAATCCACTCAGGCGCTCGTCAAAGCGCTTGCCGCCGCCAGCGAAGGTGTTCACGTAGCTCGCGTCGCCGAGTGCGATCACGCCGTAGCGCAAGCTGCTCAGGTCGCGCGGCTCCTCATCCAGCCGCGCATAGAAGGCCTGGGCGTTGTCGGGCACGTCGCCGCTGCCATAGGTGCTGCAACAGATCAACACCAGGCGGCGAGCCATGTCTTGCGGCGTGCCAAACACGTCTGGCCCCTGCGCATCCATGCGCAGCACCTGGATGCCCGGCACCAAATCGGCGCAGTCCAGCTCGATGGCTTGGGCGGTGTATTCGGCGTTTCCCGTGGTGGTGCCCACGAGGATCAAGAGTTCAGAAAAGGGCATGGGGTAGGCTGGAAGGAGGCAGGAGGCTGGTGACGGGATTGGACAGTTTGAAGCCAAACACTTGCCGAAAGCGTCAAAACGGTCAAAAGCGCGAAAAACACGAAAGGCCGCCCGGGGCAGGCTACAATTGTGGGCTTCGGAGCGTAGCGCAGTCTGGTAGCGCATCTGGTTTGGGACCAGAGGGTCGAAGGTTCGAATCCTTTCGCTCCGACCACATTGTCAACGCCGACTCAGAAATGAACTTTCTCAGTCGGCGTTGTCCTTTGGGCGCTGCGAATCTCGCACCCCGCCCAGGCCAGCACATCTGTCCGTAGCTCAGTTGGATAGAGCAACAGCCTTCTAAGCTGTGGGTCGGGGGTTCGATCCCCTCCGGACAGGCCAACTTGGAGTCCAATCGAGTCCAGTTTGGTGCAGGAAGAGTTCGTCTCTCCCCTGAAAGCGCCTCGCAAGTTGTCCAACTACGTCTCAATCAGTACACTGAGATGCCAACAAAATGTTGGCACTTTTGTTGGTACGGGTGGCGATTGCCGAAACAAGTACCAACAAGCTGCGCCTTCACGAGGGCAAGTACTGGA
>JAAFHN010000204.1 GCA_013298415.1 Comamonadaceae bacterium | reverse complement strand
CTGTTTCACACCGAAGTGGCTCAAAGCCCAGCGCTGCAAAGTGCCTACAAGGGCTTGGTGGCCGAAGCGGGCCGCCACGGTTTGCAAGGCTTGATGCAGCAAGTGCTGGACAAACGCGCCGAATTCGCACTTGCCGATGCCGCCGGTGCTGTGGCCAGCGCTCAGCCCGATTGGCGGCCCGGTTTTGGCCATTTTTGCGACGACACCGATCCCTGGAGCGCCCCGGCAGACCAGCTTTGGGCCAAGCCGGAATACGCTGAGCTGCTGAATGCATGCGGCCAGGCGCTGCTCACACTCACCAACAAAAGCCAGCTCAAAGCTGTGGCGGGCTTTACCCAAGCGCTCGCCGATTGTGATTTCGATGCGATTTCCAAGGCGCTTTTCACGCAGCAGGGCACGCCCCGCATCCTGGGCAAGCGAGGCGAAAAGCCAGACATCGATGCCGCCCAAGATTTGCTGCAAGACATCACTGCCGCACAAACCGCGTTTGCCCAGTGGGCGCACCACCAGCGCGCAGCCGTGCTGGCGCGCGCGCTCACTGCTGCTCATGCGCAGGCACAGCGCGAGCTGGGCCTGGTGGATTTGCAATCGGTAGAGCTGGCCGCCTTGCACTTGCTGGCCGATGGCGCGTTTTCGGGCTGGATGGCTGAAAAGCTGGATGCGCGCATTCGCCAAGTGCTGATCGATGAATTTCAAGACACCAATCCCCTCCAGTGGCAGGCGCTCAGCCAATGGCTGGGCGCACATGCCGGGGCCACCGGCGGCGGCCGGCGAATGCAGGTGTTTGTGGTGGGCGATGCCAAGCAAAGCATTTACGGCTTTCGCGGCGCGCAAGCGGGGGTGTTTGAAGCTGCCACGCGCTTCATGCGCCAAGGCTTCGGCGCGGATGTGCTGCACACCAACCACAGCTTTCGATGCGGCCCAGCTGTGGTGGCCGCGCTGAATGCCAGCTTTGGCCCGCTTGCGCAGCGTGAGCCAGGCGATGCGCGGGCCTATCCAGAGTTCGAGGCCCACAGCGGGGAGGCAGGGCGTGAAACGGGGCTCCAGGCTGTCACTCTCTTGCCGCGCATCGAGCGCAAACCCAACCCGAAGGCCGATAAAGCCAGCTTGCCCGAAACCTGGCCAGCGTTGCGCAGTGCCTTCGAGCCCAAAGATGCGCCCAACCCATCGCCCGCTGACACCGCCCGCAGGGAGGAGGCCGAGCAGGCCGCGCGCTGGATCGAGGGCGTGATTGCGCAGGGCGTGCCGCCTGCTGAGGTGCTGGTGTTGGCCCGCGAACACAAGGCCTTTGCCCATCTGGGTGCCGCGCTGCGCGAGCGCGGCATTGCCTTTGTGCAGCACCAAGACCGTGCGCTCACAACCGCCCTGGAGGTGCAAGACGTGCTCGCGCTTTTGGATGCTTTGGCCTCAGAAAGCCACGATTTGAGTCTGGCCCGCGCTCTGAAATCGCCGCTGCTGGGCTGGCCGGATGAGGCGCTTTCTGCGCTGTCGCTGCTGGCTCGCGGGCTGCCCGGTGCGGGAGATTCCGGCCAAGCTGCTCAAACTGCCCCCAGGCCGCAGACCTGGTTCAGCGCCTTGATGGCTCATTTGCTACTGAATTCAGAGCAAAAAAACAAGCAAATACCTGGACAGTGGTTTGATTTGTTCAGAAAAACGGCGCAAACCCTGCGCCGCTGGGCAAATTGGGCACACAGCTTGCCCACGCACGACGCTTTGGCCCGCATCTTGGCCGAGCGCCATGCTTTGGAGGGCGACCCTGAGCCCTGCGATGCCTATGCCCGCTACGCCAAACGCGTGCCGCTGGCGATGCGGGAAGCGGTCGTCGCGAACTTGCGCTCGCTGCTGGAAGCCACGCTTTCGGTGCGCGCGGGTCGTTTTGTCACGCTCTACGGCTTGGTGCGCGAATGCAAGCGCTTGCAGCTCAAAGCCGCCCCTGTGGCGGCCGCAGATGCCGTGCGCGGCTACACCATCCATTCAGCCAAGGGCTTGGAGGCGCAGGCCGTGCTCTGGCTCGATACCGATCCACAAGCCAAGCGCTCAGAAGCCAAAGGCATGCAGGTGCATTGGCCCGCCGAGGCGCTGCGGCCCGAGAAGCTGCTTTTTGTGAATGACGAAGCCGCCGTTGGCTTTGCCGAGGGTTGGCTGGCGCTGGCCCGGCAGCAAAGCCAGCGCGAGCAGCTCAACGTGGCCTACGTGGCCATGACGCGGGCGAAATCCTTGCTTGCCATCAGCGCCCATGAGCCGCATGTGCCGAGCGAGCTGCGCATGTGGGAGCTGGCGCGCGATGCGCTGGGAGCGGCCCAGCCTGAGCAGGGCTCGGCGGCAGCGGTCGCTCGGCCCGTGGCCGTGCAGACCCCGCCGCAAAGCAGCTTCGAGCTCTTGGAATTGCCTTCGGGGCCGCCTGGCCTGGATTCAGACGCCATTGCCGAGAAAAGCCGCTTGGTTGGGGTCGAGCCCGAGATTGACCAAACATCTGCGTTCGGGCTGAGCCTGTCGAAGCCCTTGGCGATGCCCAACGACCAAGCTCAGGGCGAACGGGGGTTGCACCTGGGTCATGAGTTAATTCAGGAAAAACAAAGCACTGTCCAGGATTTCATTGCATCAGATGCTATGAAAAACGAAGTAGCTCACATCCGCCCGCAAGGCCATGCCCAGCGCCTGGGTGAAGCGGTTCACCTCTTGCTTCAATGGGCACCGCTGCGCGCGGGTGGTGGGGCAACGTTTGATGCGGAGCAGGCGCAGGCCGCGTGTGCCAACGTGGGTTTGCCGCAGGCTGAGGGCGGGCGAGTGCTCAGTTTGGCGCAGGCGACGGCCAACGGTGAGGCGGCCTGGGCCTGGGATTCGGCTCAAGTGAGTCATGCCGCCAACGAAGTGGCGCTTGCCCTGCCAGACGGTACTTGGGGCAGGGCAGACCGCATCGTGCAGCGCAAAAACAGCAGCGCGAAAGCCGAACACGGCGACTGGTGGGTGCTTGACTACAAAACCTCCGCCCAGCAGTCGAAGCATCCCTTGCAGGTGGCAGCCCAGTTGCGGGCTTACGCAAAAGCCCTGGGCATGCCTGCCAGGCTCGGCTGGATCGGCGCCGACGGCGCGCTCACTGAGGTGTGAAGTCGCAGCGCTGCGGGCGGCAAGAGAAAAAAAGGGGGGTTGACGAGCCTTGACCCCGGCACTGACTCCACAGTTAGGGCTGCTTGGTTCCCCACCTGACCCGGTTGGCCGCTTCACCATGCGGGAAGGCCCGTCAGCGGGGATTTTACCGTGGCGTTTCTCGTCAGGCCGTGGCATAAGCTCAAATCAAGTGGTTTCGCACCGTTACGTTTTGCAATCAACGGCGGAGCCACCGATCTGGAGCGGAGCCTATGTTACGAATTGGTGTGGTGACTGACAGCGCGGCTGAACTGCCGCAGAGCGCTTTGGCGCATCCTGCGCTGAGTGTGCTGCCAGTGAAAATCCAGATCGAGGGCCAGGTGCTGCTGGATCGGAAAGACCCAGAAGTGACGGCGAACTTCAATGCCAAGCACCTGAACATCAAAACCGCGACCGACGTGCACTCCAAAGCACCCAGCACGGAAGAGGTGCGCGATCACTACTTGCAGCATCTGGCCATTGACTTTGATCATGTGTTTGGCATGTTTGTGCTGGGCTCGCGCTCGCCGCTATTTAAAAACGCCTCTGATGCCGCAAGCGATGTGATTGCCCAATCCATGGCCCCGCGCTTGGCCCAGGGCTACAAAGGCCCGCTTTTCGTGGAGGCTTACGACAGCAACAACATGTCGGATGGCCTCTCGGTGCTCGTGCAGGATGCGCTCGCCCAGGTGGATGCCGAGGTGTCGCCAGCAGCCATGCGCTCGCGGATCAATGAGCTGGTGCCCAAATTGCACTGCTACGTGGTGCCCAGCCAGCTCGATTTTTTGGCAACTCGGGCCAAAGCGCGCGGCGATCAATCGGCCGGGGCGCTTGCGATCGCGGCGGCCAAACTGCTGGGCGTTGTGCCCATCGTGCTCGCTAAACGCGGCGACACGGGGCCAGCCGCGAAAGTGCGGGGTGTGGAAAAAGCACGCGACCACGTGCTGAAACTGGCCACCCGTGAGGTGATGCGCGGCTTAAAGTCCAAATTCGTGAGCCTGAGCTATTCAGGCGACCCGGCAGAGATTTCGGTCCTGTCGAGCTACCAGGGCTTGGTGGCAGCCTGCGCCGCAAAAGGCGCATCGCTGTCGCTCAAAGCCATGTCGCCCACCAACAGCATCAACGTGGGGCCGCAGGCGCTCAGCCTGGGTTTTGCGGCTGTCGATCACGACGCAAGCCTTTGATTTGCGGAATTCCGGGCTCGTTTACACAACTTTTCATGACTTGCCAGTCGGGAACTGTCATCGCTGGGCGGTATCTTGCCGTTAGATGCCCAGTGAGACACATTGCCAGCACAGACTGGCAAGACCACAAGGCTCTGCGAACAGACAAGCTAACAGGTTGAACACCATGAAATCCACTTCTCGCTTCGCCGCTAAGGCGAGCAGCATCGCCGCCTCCACGCTGGCGGTCGCCGTCCTTGCCGCCACTTTCGCTACTGCTGCTTCGGCGCAGGTTGTGCCCGTTGCTGTGCCTGCAGCTCAGCCACCCGCAGGGGGCGAGTTTGGCCGGGTGATCTCCACCACGCCTGTGGTGCAGCAAGTGAATGTGCCCAAGCAAATTTGCACGCCGGTTGCGGTGAAAACTTCGGGCAACGGCAACGCAGCGGGTGCCATCATGGGCGGCATAGCCGGCGGCGCGGTGGGCAATGCCATCGGACACGGCAACGGCAGAGCCGCTGCCACAGGCCTTGGCATGATGGGCGGCGCGATTTTGGGCAGCATGATCGGCTCCCAGGGCGAAAGCACCCGCCAAAGCACCCAGTGCAGCACGCAAAACACGGTCGAAAACCGCACCGTGGCCTTCAACGTGGTGTATGAATATGCGGGTAAGCAGTATCAAACCCAGCTGCCCAAGGATCCGGGCGCTTGGGTGCCTTTGCAAATTTCCCCCGTGGTGCCCGGTGCGATCGGCAGCGGTGCCGCGCCAGTCACGGCTTCTGCCCCAGTGGAGATTCAGCAAGCCCCAGCGCCTGTGCTCCAAGCGCCTGTGATGCAGGCGCCAGTGATCGCGTCGCCAGTCGCTGTGATGCAAGCGCCGGTGTACGTGTCTGCGCCGCCAGTGATCTACACCACACCAGTGGTGTACGAGCAGCCTTACGTTCGCCCGGTCGTCACGATTTCTACGCCCATTGTGGTGGGCGCAACGCGCTATGTGGCACCGGTCACCCGCGTGGTCTATGCCCCTGCGCCAGTGGTGGTGTACCCAGGCCGTGGTCACGGGCACGGCCATGGCCACCATCATCGCGTGGACTACGTGCAGCCGGTCATCACGCCGGTGGTCGTGCCCCGAGTGGTGCGGCCAGCGCATGTGGTGCCAGAAATTGCGCCCCAGCATCTGCACATCAAAGGCGGCCACGAGCGTCAGTACGAGCGTCAGTACTACTGATCGTCAGCCGCCCCGAAAAAAAACGCGCCAAACTGGCGCGTTTTTGCTTTTGGAGACATTCCCAAGCGCAGCTCGGCCGCCTCCTACAATTTGCCCA
>JAAFHN010000022.1:3053-13422 GCA_013298415.1 Comamonadaceae bacterium | reverse complement strand
GCAATCGCCATCCACAAGAGCGGCTGGAAATTTGACACCATCTTGTGCCTTGCCCGAGGCGGCATGCGCCCTGGCGACATCTTGAGCCGCATCTTTGACGTGCCGCTGGCCATCATGTCCACGAGTTCCTACCGTGCCGAAGCGGGCACACAGCAAGGCCACCTGGACATCGCCCGCTACATCACCACGCCCAAGGGTGAAATCGCAGGCAAAGTGCTTTTGGTGGACGACTTGGCCGACACCGGCCACACGCTGAATGCGGTGGTGGACTTGCTGCGCAACAACTACGCCCCCATCACAGAGCTGCGCACCGCCGTGCTCTGGACCAAAGGCGTGAGCGCCTTCAAGGCTGACTACTCCGTAGAACACCTGGGCACCAACCCCTGGATCCACCAGCCCTTCGAGAACTACGACCGCACCCGGGTCGAAGACTTGATTAAGAAGTGGACGGTGTGAAGGCAGCCTGCGCCACCGCGTCGGCGCTCGGCATCTGAGCCCATTCACGGGCCACCACGCCGGCTCGCGCTGAAAAGCTCGCGAGGGTGAGCAGCTGCCACGCATGCGCTGCAATCGTTTGAGCCGTTTGCTGATGGGGCTCGAGCGACAGGCCTGTTGCAGTCTGCACAAGAGCATCGGCATTCAAAAACTGATCGGCCGCTTGGGGCAGCGCCAGTTGGGGCACGCCGGCTGCCAGCGCACCCAAAAATGTGCCCGATCCCGCGTGCGAAACCACGCATTGGCAGTGCGGCAGCACGAGCGCTTGGCTGACGAAGTGGCAAACCAAAACCCGTTTGCCCATTGGGCTCAGCGTCTCGGCGAGCATGGGGTCAGCACTCGTCACCAGCAGGCGAATCGGCAGCTCAGCCAAGGCCTGGGCAGCGAGTTTGAGCATGGGGTTGCCGTGTTGCACCGTACCAAAGCTCAAGTACACCAATGGCTCTCCCGCGCGCTCGGCAAGCCAAGCCTCAAGCAACGGGTTGGTCTGGGTTTGCCCCGCAGGATGGGCGGATTGCACACGCATGGGCCAAACGCGCCTTTGCGTGGGGTTGGCATCGGCGACAAGGCAGGGTGGTGTCAAGTCGATGAAGTCGCTGCGCCCAAATGAGCCGTAACCGGGTATGGGGATGCCCGCGTGGTCCCACAGCGGCTCCACAGCGAGCGCCGTGGCGTGCAAGCGGCTCAAGGGGCGGCGGATGCCGAAGGCGTGGTGGATGGATGCGATGTGGTGCTCAGCCGCCACCAGCGGTGCGCTCAGCAGGCCGGGTTCGTACACGATGAAATCGGGCTTGTACTCCTGCACGATTCGCCGCAGGGGATCGAGGGTGTCTTGGGCGATGAGCTGAAAAAACTTAGGCCCAAATGCGCTGGCGCGGTCCCGGCCATGCAAGCCCAGCAGTTCGGGCAGTTGAGCGTGGGTTTGCTCGCTGTAGAGCGTGGGCTCGGCACCGAGCCTGGTGGTCTCGATGCCGTGTGCGTGCAAATGGCTGCGCGTGTCTTCACTGGTTGCCCAGTAAACCCGATGGCCGAGCCGAAGGCAGGCCTGGGCCATGGGAATCAGGGGCAGGGTGTGGCCCAAGCCACCCATCGAGCAAAAGAGGATGCGCATGGCAGGGTGTCCAAAAAGTATGTCGTTCGACACGTTGGGAGCAGACCGGATGCGGCACGTTGCCGCCGTTGAAGGGGCTTAACGCTCACGCTCTCATCGCATCCGCCGCCAGACCAAGCGCGCAGTGCGGCGTTCGCCTTGGATCTGCGCAGGCGGCAGCTCCAGCGTGAGCACGTCACCCTCTAGCTTGAACTTGCGGGTGAACTCGGTGCCGACCAGGTTGGGAAACAGGTTTGCGTTGACCCGGTGGCGAATCGTGGCTGTGCTTTCATCGAGCGTGTAGGTGCCGAAATAGGCGTTGTAGCCCACGAAAGCGGTTTTGATTTCCTCCGCCGTGCCTTGGGCGGGTCGATCCGTCGCAAAGTGGGGCCGCTCAGGGTTCATCAACTGGGCGGCCATGTTGCCGCTGCTGTCGTACACGATCAAGCCGCGCACCTTAGCGCCGTAGCGGGTTGATGCGACCATCTCACCGTTGGGCCGCTCTTCAACGAATGATTCCAGCTGCCAAGTGCCGACAAGCCTTTCTGCGCTGCGGCTCGTCGCAGATGGCGTTTGCTGGGCAAATGCCAGCAAGGGCCAAAACGATGCCGTAGCAAGACCACACCTGAGCCAGAGCAGGAGGGAAGAATTCTTGAACATGTTGCGTTTCCTCGTAGGGGTGCGAACTCAGGCTCATTGCACCTGAATGCCGGCTTCTTTGATGACCTGGCTCCACTGCGCGATGTCGCTGCGGATTTGCTGCTGCATCTCTGTGCCGGATGTGAGCCAGGGCGTGCGGGCTGCGCCCGCCATCTTGGCTTGGTGTTCCGCTTGCATCACGGCGCGGCGCATGGCAGCGTTCATCTTCTCGGCGATGTCTTTGGGCAAGCCTGGCGGTGCAATCAAGCCCGACCACACGCCCGCTTCCAGCCCCTTGATGCCAAGCTCAGCAAAGGTGGGCACGTTGGGCAACAGGGCCAAGCGCTCGCCGCCTGAAATCGCAAGCCCCGCCATGCCGCCGGCATTCACATGCTCGATCACATCCAACACCCCACCCACCAGCATCGGCACGTCTCGCCGCTTGATGGCCAGCACACCGTCTGGGCCTTTGAAGTTCACCGGCTCCATGTTCGCGCCCCCTTGCTTGACGGCATACGCCATGTAGATCGCACCGGGGGCAACCGCGCCGTAAGTGCCGTATTGCATGGGCAGCTTCTGGGCCTTTGATTTCGTCACTGCGTCGCGCCAGCTGGTGATGCCGCTTTGCGGGTGCGTCACCAAGACTTGCGGCCCAGTGGACCAAATGCCCACGTAACTGAAGTCCTCTGCGGGGTTGAACTCCAAGTTGTTGAACAAGGCCGGCCAGGTGGCCATCATGTGCCAAAACACATTGGAGAATGCGTAGCCATCTGGGCGCATTTTGCGCAGCTCGTTCATCATGTGGCGGCCCGCTGCGGCGGGTTTGTTGATCACCACCACTTGCTGCCCCAGTTCTTTGGACAGAACATCCGCCAGCCCCCTTACTGCGAGATCGGGCGCGTAGCCTGGGTGCTGGCCCACGAAGAGCTGAATCGGCTTTTCCTGCGGCCAGGGTTTGTTTTGGGCGATCACGCAGGCTGGGCTGAGAAGCGTGATCAAGCAGAGTTTGGCGAAGGCGCTGCGTAAGCGTGGGTATTTCATGACGGGGTTTCCCTGCAAGTGAATCGGTGCTGCAAGCGTAGGCGGCCAGCGGGCGCTTGGGAATACACGAAAAGTTAAGATGAGCCTTTACCGAGCCATGGACAAACTCCGCGCACTCCGCTACTTCGCCACCTCGGCCAAAAGTGGCAGCTTCACGCGCGCGGCGGGCCAGTTGGGCGTGACCGTGCCTGCCGTGCAAAAACTGGTCGGGCAACTGGAGCGCGAGCTGGGCGTGCGGCTTTTGACGCGCTCGCCCCAGGGCTTGGCCCTCACGGCTGTGGGCATGCGCTACTTGGCCGATGTGGATCACACCTTGGCAGAGCTTGAGCGCGCCGATGCCAGCATCCGCCCCCGCACGGGCGATCTGGCTGGATTGGTGGTGGTGGCTGCGCCCACGTATTTCATCGAAAGCTTTTTTGAGCCGGGCATGCAAGCATTTGTCAGCCGCTACCCGGAAATTTGCGTGGAATTTCGTGCCTTTCAGGCAAGTGCAGACATCTCCCGGCCAGGTGTAGACATTTACCTCCGCCACGGCTGGTACGCACCGCCCGATTTGGTGCAACGCACCTTGATGACATCGAACTTTGTGACGCTTGCTACGCCTGCTTTTTGGGATCGCGTGGGCAGGCCGCAGCATCCCAATGACTTGCGAAGCATCCCCTGCCTCACGATGCGCGCGCTCAACGGTACCTTGATGGACTTGTGGGACTTTGAGCGCCAAGGCGAAGTCGTGCGTGTGCCAGTGAAAGGCCCGGCGAACTTCGAAAATTCTCAGGCCGATGCGCTCAAGCGCATGGTCCGCCGGGGGCTGGGCGCGTTTCGCAGCTCGCACTACATGATGCGTGAGCAGATCGCAAGCGGCGTTTTGGAGCCCGCGCTGAGCGACTGGCAGGGCATCGGCGCGCCGCCGGTGCAACTGTGCTTCCACAGCGATGCGCGCAAGCGCCCGGCGGTGAGCGCGGTGCTGGATTTCATCACCGAGCAATTTCCCGGCGTGGAATCCAGCGAGCCAGATCGCGCTCAAATGCCCGATTGGACGAAGAGCAAGCTGCCCAACGCGTCCTTGCAGCTTCAGCGTGGGCCGCGCGCTACTGCACCTTGATACCAGCCTCTCGGATGATCCGGCCTCAGATATCCACATCGCGGCGGATTCTGGTTTGCATCTCAGGCCCGCTGGTGGGCAGGGCTTGGCTTGCGCGGCGGTGTTGATCGGAAGTGCCAGCAACGCGATGCTGCCAAAAAAAGTGCGAGGAAAGTTCGGCTTTGCAACTGGGGCTCTTGGGTTTTTGTTGGTTGTGCGATCCAGCGTTCCTTTAGCCGCTGCGTTGGCGCGATGCGCGATGGGTTGAAGCGGGCTTAAACTGAATCGTGGACAAATTTCGAGCGATTCGCTACTTTGCTGAGGCGGCACACCGAGGCAGCTTTTCTCGCGCAGCGTTGGAGCTGGGAATTTCTGTGCCTGCGGTGAAAAAACTCGTGGATCAGCTGGAGCAGGATTTGGGTGTGCGGCTCTTGGTGCGATCCAGCCAGGGGCTCAAGCCAACTGCGGCAGGTGCGCGCTATTTGTTTGACGTGGAGCGCGCATTGGCGGCGCTCGATCATGCGGATGCGTCGGTGCGGCCTCGCAGCGGCGAGATTTCAGGCACGGTGGTGATATCGAGCGCGACGTATTTGATTGAATCGATTTTCGCGCCTTGCTTTGCCGCGTTCGTAGAACGCTATCCGCACATTTGTTTAGAGTTTCGCGGCTTTGCGGTGCGTGAGGACATTGCGCGCTTGGGTGTAGACATTTACCTCACCTATGGCTGGTTTGCGCCCGAGGATTTGGTGCTCAAACCCCTTTGCGCGCCCTCATTTGTGACGGTGGCGACCCCAGCTTTTTGGGATCGGCATGGGCGGCCCACACATCCCAATGAGCTGCGACAGCTGCCGTGCCTCACTTTGCGCAGCTTCGCAGGCACCCTGATGGATTTGTGGGATTACGAGCGCGATGGCGAGGTGCTGCGCGTGCCCGTGCGCGGCCCTGCGACATTTGACAACGCGCAAAGAGGCACCTTGATGCAGCTGCTGCGCCAGTCTCAGGGCGTGTTTGTCACGGGCGACTACTTGATCCGCCAGCAGCTTGATCGCGGCGAGCTGGAGCCGGTGCTGACCGACTGGAAAGCCGTGGGCGCGCCGCCTTTGCAGATGCACTACCGCCGTGATGCGCGAGCCGATCCCGCGACTTCAGCGGTGTTGGACTTCATTGCCGCGCAATTTGATGGGGCTCCCTCAGGCTCAATCGCGGGGCAAGACACCCCATCAACCCAACCCGATTGGGCAGCGAAGCGCCTGCCCCGCGCATCGTTCTACTTGGACAAGGGCCGCACGAGCTGATGTTGGCAAGGCATGCGGGCTTGCTCGCGCTGCTTCAGACGGCCGCAGGCTCGCTTGCTCATCGAAAAATGATCTATTTTCGACTACTGTCCTTTCATTTGTTGAGTTCGTTGCTACTGATTTTGATGAAGCAAACTTGGCGTCACACACCGACTGCAGGGTCGGCAGTGGGCACAAAGCGCGCACGGCGCTAGACTGCGTTTGCAATGCTGCCCAGCGGTGGTTGAGCAGCGCCCGAGTGAGGGTCTTGAAGGCATATGGACAACGACGCGCCTTACACGCGATGGCTTGAGCAGTGGCGTGCAGGCGATTTGCAAGCGTTTGAGCGGGTGCTCAAGGTGGCGATGCAGGCCCTGCAGGCCAGCGCGCGCCAGCGCCTGCGAGAGCACGGTGATGTCACGCTCAATGCCGCTGAATTGTTGGATGAGGCGGTGATTCGCCTGCTGGATTCCAACACGCCGTTTGCCAGCAGAGGGCACTTTTTGGCCACGACCTCGCTGCACATGCGTGCGATTTTGGTTGACCACGCCAGAGCGCGCCGAGCAGTGAAGCGGGGAGATGGCCGCGAGCAGGTCACACTGTCCACCACACTGCTAGGCGGCCTTGGTCAAGACGATGCCGCCTTTGACATCTTGTCGCTTGACGAAGCGCTGACCGAATTGGAGCGGCAAGACGAGCGAGCCAGCCAGGCGCTGCATCTGAGCTGCTTCACTGGACTCTCAAGGGCACAGATCGCGCAAGTGCTGGGCGTGTCGCTTGCGACAGTGGATCGCGAGCTTCGCTTTGGCCGGGCGTGGCTCAGCGAGCGCTTGGGTGTCACGCTGGATTGATTCGGCCCAAACGCCGCCATGCAAACGTCTCCCACCCCCACCCCCACCCCCACACCCACACCAGCTTCGCAGGCCGCGCGCACGGCCGAGATCAAACGCTGTTTTGAAGCGCTGTGCGACGCGTCGCCCGACTCGTGGTCTGAGGCTTTGGCCCAGCTCACGGCAGACGAAGGCGTTCAGCAGTCGGCGATGGCGCTGCTGCTTCGCGACAAGGCGCTGCGCGACAAGGCCCAGGGCTCGGATGGCGCAGCCACGCCTGATGCGCTGCGCCGGGCCATCGCCGCAGGCGCGCAGGCGCTGGCCGGCACAGCGCTCCGCGAAGGCGAGCGGCTGGGTGTGTGGCGCATTGACGACCTGCTGGGCACAGGCGGCATGGGCTCGGTTTATCGCGCTGAGCGCGCCGATGGGCAATACCAGCAGACCGTGGCGCTGAAAGTGCTGTCGGGCCAGGCCACAGCGCGCTCCAGCAACCGCATGGTGTTTGAGCGCCAAACCTTGGCCCAACTCGCCCACCCGCACATCGCCCGCCTGATCGACGGCGGCACAGCCCCCAACGGCAGCCCCTATATCGTGATGGAGCTGATTGCTGGGCAAGACATCGGCAAGTACTGCTCGCGGGGCCTGGATTTGCCCAGCTTCGTGCGGCTTTTTGCGCCTGTTTGCGATGCAGTCGAACACGCGCACCGCAGACTTGTGCTGCATTGCGACATCAAGCCATCCAACATCTTCGTCACGAACGACCAGCGCGCCATGCTGCTGGACTTCGGCATCGCCCAGTGGCTGGGCAGCGCGCAATCCCACGCGCCCTGGGGCACCGCCAGCGCTGGCCTGGCCTTCACACCCACCTACGCCAGCCCCGAACAAAGCGAAGGCAAGCCGCTTTCCACGCAATCGGATGTGTACAGCTTGGGCAAAGTGCTCCAGCGCTTGGGTCGCGATGTGACCCTCAGCACGCAAGAACGCAGAGATTTCGAAGCCATCGTTCGCAAAGCAACGATGCACACGCCAAGCGAACGCTACGCCTCGGCGCTGCACTTGGCGCAAGATTTGGAAAGCTTGCTGGCCAAGCGCCCGGTGAGTGCTCGTGCGCCAACATGGCCCTATGTGGCGCAGCGCTTCGTGCAGCGGCGCATGCCTTGGGTGGTTGCTGGGGGCGCAGCGGCGGTGCTTGTGTCGGCAGGATTCACCACGGCCCTCGTGCAACGCACCCAAGCCATTCGCGCAGAGGCCGCCACCGCCGAGGCTTTGGTGCACGCCACCGAGGCCCGCAAACTCGAAGTTGCAGCCAAAGACCGCGCCGTGGCGGCACAAGGCTTGGCCGACGCGAGAGCCGTGCAGGCGGAGGACGCGCGCCAGCAGGCAGACGAAGCGCGAGCGCAAAGCGATGCCCAGCGGCGAGTGGCGCAAGCCGCGCAAGCCCAGGCTCAGCGGGCGCAGGCTGCGGCAGAAGCCAGTGCGCAGGTGGCCAAAGCCGAGCGAAGCAAGGCGGAGTCCGAAAGCCGACGAGCAGCCGCCGCTCAAGCGCTTGCTGAGGTGGAAGCGAAAACCAGCGGCGAGGTGCAGCGCTTTTTGGCCTCGGTCTTTGAAGGCATGCGCGATGCCCAGCCTGGCTTGCGGCAAGTGCCCGCGTATGACGTGCTCGAGCGGGGCCGAAAGCGAGCCGAAGAGGGCTTCGCGCAGCGGCCCGAGCTGCGCTCGGGCGTGATGGAGGCCCTAGGGCGCATTTACGACAACATCGGCGACTTGGACCAGGCGGCCAAGCTGTACGAGCAAGCACTGCAAGCGGAAACTGCGAACGCAGCTCTGCCAGGTGTGCCGCGTCGGCCGATGGTCGAATCGCGTTTGCAGATGCTCAGCGCCTTCGCGCTTTTGAACGCGGGCCGCAGTGAAGAAGCCGAAGGCTTCGCACGCAGGGCCTTGGCCACTCGGCAGACTGCGCCTGACTCAACGCCACGGGATGTGGCGGGTGCGCGGGCTGCATTGGGCTTGTCGCTCAGCAACCAGAGAAAGCACCCAGCGGCATTGGAGCAGTTTGACTTGGTGGTCGGCTACCACCGCACCCGCAGCGACCCAAGCGACGAAGATTTGGCATCCGCCTTGCACAACCAAGCCCAGGCCCTGAGCCAAGCGGGGCAGCTCCCGCAAGCGGTGCTGCGCTACGAAGAGGCGGTGGCCCTCAAAACCCGGCACTTCGGGCCGAAGCATCCCAGCACGTTCAACTCGATGGAGGGGTTGGGCGCTGCCCTGCGCCGTTCGGGTGAAACTGATCGTGCGGTGGCCTTGCTGGAGCGACTCGTTGCAGGACAACGCGAGGTGAATGGGCCTGAGAGTGAGCGCTTTGCCAGTTCGAGTGATGCGCTGGCGAACGCACTCTTTGACCAAGGCCGCTACGCTGCGGCCGACGCCAGATTCCAAGACGCACTCGCGCAGGGTCTGAAGCTGCCAGAGGCTGAGCGATCTTTTCGTTGGGCGAGCTACGCCGGCAACCGGGCGCAGCTCCTTCATGAGCGTGGAGATCTGGCCGCTGCCGCATCACTGTTTACCGCCTCGCAGGCGGTACTGCAACGAAGGCAGGCGACTGGCTCACTCAATCTGGCCCGTTCGCGGGTGCATTTGGCCAGGCTCTTCATCGAATCCCAGCAGATCGAGCGGGCCACAGCAATGTTGGCCGACGCGGCGCTCGTGATGGAACGTGCATTTTCGTCCGAGCCCCGTGAACTCTCCGAACTGCGCTTGGCCCAGATCGAGTTGGCTCTCGCCAAAAAAGACCCGAGCACTGCCAGCACGATGCTCGCTCGTGCGATGGCCGTCCCGGGTCTAAGCCCTAGCCGTGAGCTGGGGTTTCGTCGGGCCGCAGCCCAGGTTGCCGATGCCCGCGCAGACGTCGCCGCAGCCGCGAAGGACTGGCAGCTGGCTCTGGATTTGGCGCTGAAGCAAATGCCCAACACCCACCCGCGCATTGCCGTGATGCGCGTGAGCTTGGCCAAAACCCTTCTTGCAGCCGGTCAACGCGAAGCAGCCCTGGCTCAGGTGCGTTCTGCGCAGCCTGGGCTTGCGGAGCTGAGCGAGGCTTCGGAGGTTCGCAAGTGGGCTGAAGCCTTGCCGAAGTAGCCGGGCCTCATCTGCGCCACCACGCCCAGGTGTGAGCGCGGTGGTTCAGGCCTTTTCTTCAAAAAAAGTAGCAATAAACTGGGCAAATGCCTGGACATGCATGCTGAAAGGCGCTGAATTTCAGCCTGGAGAGCGTGCTTTGATCGGTCGGGCGATTTTGGGGTCGAAGGTCTCGACTCGGATGCCGACAGCGCCCCGGTTGCCAGAGCCTGCGCCGCTCACGCCGGGCTGGCTCTGCAGGGTTGGCGGGCAGTTTGCCGGGCCTTCGTCTTGCTGCATCCACACGCCTTGCACGCCCCCGGCACCCGAGTAAGTGCCACTGATGCGGAAGGTGCGGGCGGATGCGGGCAGCAGGGCGGCGAGATCTTTGTTCAAAACGGTGATCACGGGCTCAAAGAGCGCGGCTTGAAAGCGATCGTTGGGGTTTGCGCCTGAGCCGTAGCCCTGTGACAGGTCCCATACGGTGGAAGGCGCGTCACGCCGCCAAGTCCAGCCACCGAAGTTTCCGCGGCTCCAAAACGTTGTGCGCCCTTCACCTTCAAATTTGAGGCTGGAGATGTTGTTGTCAGAGATGCCGATGGGAGAGGCCAGTGTCTTTCTGCTGTTGTCGTAGGCAATGCCGGCCAGCCAGGGCCACTCGGCGCGCTCTGTCGGCTCAATGCATTTGTATGCACCGCCGTAGCCTGCGTGCTCGTACATGCACACCTTGAACGGCCGGGCCATCGACAGCTCGACATTGCCGCCGAGCGTCAGTTCCGCCTGCCAAGGCACGTCTCGAAACTCCCGG
>JAAFHN010000022.1:0-3043 GCA_013298415.1 Comamonadaceae bacterium | reverse complement strand
ACTTGGTACTGCACCCGCACGCGCCTGCCGGTTTGCACCACCGCCATATTGCTGCTGCCCCAATTGCGCTCGCGGCTAGAGCTTCGCGTTTTGGTGGTGGCGGTGGAGTATTCAAAGGTTTGCGCCACACGGCCCGACACGGGCGACAGTGGGCTCTCAAACGACACTTCCACGGTGGTGGAGCCGCCGATGGTGTCTGTGACCGAGAAGGATTCCGAGTTGTTGGTGGTGCCCGAGGCGCTGAGCGTGAGGCTTCCGTCGTTGGGCGTGCAGTTGTGCAGCACTTGGTCTTGCAGCACCATGTTGTCAGGCACGCCGCCGCGCGAGCGATCCAAATCGAGCTGGGCGGGGCTCGTGCGCATGCGCAATGCAAATTTCACCGCGCTCACCTTGCTTCTGCCGTCGGCAGACAACTGGGCCATCGCTGAGGGCGTGGTTTGAAGGCGTTCCTTCATCAGCTGAGCAGGGTCAAACGCGGTTTGCGCCTTGGTTTGGCTCAAGGCGAACGCGCCGAGGGCCAGCGCAAGCGAAGCAGGCAGGTACCTCAAAGCGAACTGTTTGGTGGCGGATTTCGAAGCGCGGGAGTGGCGCGGCATGGTGGAGTTCCTCAAAAGCTGCGACGCAAAGCGCCGTACAGGACTAAGCGGAAAACCACGAAGCCGACTGTCAACTGCAGAATCGGCGTAAACCCTAGGTATTCGGCATACGTCTGGCGCACGCGCTCGGCTTGCACAATCCGAGGCATGCACCCCACCACCGAACTGATCCATCACCCTTACCAGCCACCCGCAGGCTTTGCGGCGCCGCAAATCGGCGTTCACAAGGCTTCCACCGTGATCTTTGCCAACGTGGCGGCCATGCGCAACCGTGATTGGCAGCACAAATCGGGCTACACCTATGGGCTGCATGGCACGCCCACCACCTTTGTGCTGGAAGAGCGCATTGCCACGCTTGAGCATGCCAAGCACTGCGTTTTGGCCCCCAGCGGCTTGGCGGCGGTGGCGCTGCCTTCCCTGGCCTTGTGTGGCATGGGCGACGAAGTTTTGCTGCCCTCCAACAGCTACGGCCCCAACACCACGCTTGCGCAAACCGATTTAGCGCGCTTTGGCATCACCCACGGCTTCTACGACCCGATGCAGCCCGAAAGCCTGGCGAGCGCCATCACGCCCCGCACCAAGCTGGTTTGGCTCGAAGTGCCGGGCAGCATCAGCATGGAGTTTGCGGATTTGCCTGCGCTCTTGGCCGTGTGCAAAGCCAAAGGGGTGTTGACGGCTTTTGACAACACCTGGGGCGCGGGTTTGGCCTTCAACGCGTTTGAGGTGGGAGCTGGCTTGGGCGCAGACGTGGTGGTGCAGGCGCTCACCAAATTCCCAAGCGGCGGCGGCGATGTGCTGATGGGCAGCGTGTGCACGCGGCGCGATGACTTGCATGCGCAAATCAAGGCCACCCACATGCATCTGGGCTACGGCGTGGGTGCCAACGATGTGGAGGCGGTGCTGCGCAGCCTGCCGAGCATCGCGCTGCGCTACGACGCGCAAGACCGCGCGGGCAGGGCGCTGGCCGAGTGGTGGGCCAAGCGGCCTGAGATCGCGCAGGTGCTGCATCCGGCGCTGGCCAGCGGCGTGGGCCACGCGCACTGGAAGGCGCTTTGCGGCGCGTCAAACCGCGCGGCGGGGCTTTTCAGCGTGGTGTTTGACGCACGGTACGGCCAAGCGGCGGTGGATGCGTTTTGCGATGCACTCGAACTTTTCAAGCTTGGCTACTCTTGGGCTGGGCCGATGAGTTTGGTGGTGCCATACGACATGGTGGCGCTGCGCGCGCAGTCCAAAGCCGCATGGCCTGCGAACGGCGTTGCTGCGGGTTGCCTGGTGCGCTTTTCGATGGGCTTGGAGGCGGTGGAGGACCTGCAAACCGACTTGGAGCGCGGTCTTGAAGCTTTGCGGAGGGCGACTTGATGAGTTTTCTCACCTCTGTCCAGTTATTTATTCGATTTGTTGCTACGATTGTGATAGCAGTCAGCTTTGCGCATGCCCAACCCGCACTGCCTGCGCTTCCTGCCAATGCCGTGAGCTTGGAGCAAATGCGCGATGCGATTGCCAATCGCACGGCAGTGGTGTTTGACATCCGCGAGCGAGACGAGCATGCCAAGGGCGTGATCCCCGGCACGAGGGTCTTGCCGATGAGCCAGATTGCGCAGCGCGCCCAAGAGCTCAGCACCCAAGGCAACATGCCGGTGATGCTCATTTGCAACACGCAAAACCGATCGCAGCGCACCGTGGCCGCCCTGGAGCGTGCAGGCTATACCCAGGTGTTTTGGGTCAACGGCGGCACTTCCGAGTGGATCAGGCGTGGCTGGCCTGTGGTGTTGCCGCCAGCACCCGCAGCATCAAGCGCCCGACTTTGAGGCGGAGTGCAGCCCAATCACGCCGGTCACGATCAGCGTGATGCTCACGAGTTTGAGTGCAGTAGCGGCTTCCTTGAAATAGAAAAAGCCAATCAAGGCTGTAGCCACCGTGCCCACCCCGCTCCAAACGGCATAGACCACGCTCAAATCCAGCGTGCGCACCACGACCGTATTGAAGGCAAACGAGCAGCCGTAAAACACAAAAATCAGCACCGAGGGCACCCACTGAGTGAAGCCTTGCGAAAGTCGCATGCAGACGGTGCCGCAAACCTCAAAGGAAATCGCCACTGAAAGCAGCATCCAAGCCATGCTGACGGTGGGCGGCGGGCCGGTGAAGAATTGAGTGAGCATGTGGCGTGTATGGAGGTGGGTTGTCCCCTGTCCGTTCGCCCTGAGGTATCGAAGGGCCCGGTGGGGCTTCGACACTTCAGCCCGAATGGATGAGGGGCGGTTGGGCTGACTGGCCGACCGTTCAAGGGGCGGGCATTGCCCCCAGCGTTTTGGCATGCAGGCTGTGGATGAAGAGCTTGCCGTCGAACTCGGTCACACCGGTTGTCTCGGGGTAGGCGCCGCTTGGGTCTTGCAAATCTTGGGTGATCTTGCCGTTGGCATCGAACTGAATCACATGGCCGTAGGGCT
>JAAFHN010000330.1 GCA_013298415.1 Comamonadaceae bacterium | reverse complement strand
CACGGGCAAAACCGCAGCCTTCACTCTCCCCACCCTGCACCGCCTGGCGATGCAGCCAAGCGCCAAAAACCGCTTCGGTGGCTTGGGCATCCGTGCCCTGATCCTCACGCCCACGCGAGAGCTGGCGGCGCAGATTCTGGAAAACATCCAGGCCTATGGCAAACACCTCCAATTGCGCTCGGCCGTGATTTTTGGCGGCGTGGGCATGAGCGCGCAAATCGATTCCCTCAAGCGCGGCATCGACATTTTGGTGGCCACACCCGGCCGCTTGCTCGATTTGCAAGGCCAAGGTTTTGTGGACCTGAGCAATGTGCAGACCTTCGTGCTGGATGAAGCCGATCGCATGCTCGACATGGGCTTCATCCACGATGTACGCAAAGTGATCGCCTTTTTGCCCAAGCAGCGGCAATCTCTGTTGTTTTCAGCCACTTTCAGCGACGAAATTCGTACGCTGGCGAATACGCTGCTGAAAGACCCACAGCACGTGCAGGTGACCCCGCGCAACACCACCGTGCAGCGCATCACCCAGCTCGTGCACCCCGTGGGCCGTGACAAGAAAACCGATCTCCTGATCCACGTGGTGCAAACCCATGGCTGGAACCAAGTGCTTGCCTTCACCCGCACCAAACACACTGCGAACGAAGTGGCTGCAACCTTGGAAAAGCGTGGGATCTCCGCCATGGCGCTCCACGGCAACAAAAGCCAAACCGCCCGCACCCAAGCACTTGCCGAGTTCAAAAACGGCAAGCTGCGCGTGTTGGTGGCAACAGACATCGCCGCACGCGGCATTGACATCGAAGATTTGCCCCATGTGGTGAACTACGACATTCCCAACGTGAGCGAAGACTATGTTCACCGCATCGGCCGCACGGGCCGCGCAGGCAAAGAGGGCTTTGCGCTCAGCTTTGTGAGCGCAGACGAAGCTGGCTGGCTGGTGGACATCGAAAAATTCACGAAGCAAAGCTTGAAGCGCGAAATCGTGCCTGGTTACGACGCGCCCAATGAAGTGGGTATGCCTATGGCCATGGGCCGCCAGGTGATCTGGGGCGGCATTGGCAAGCCGCCAAGCCGAGAGGTGATGGCTGCAGCCGGCAAAGCCGCCCGCCGCGAGCTGATGGAACGCGTGACTGAGCGCAAGCAGCGCGAAAATGCCGAGAAAACGCAGCGCGCGGCCCGCAAGCCGCACAATGCGTCCAGCCTGCCCGCAGGGTCACGCTCAGCCCAGCCAGCCCGCAGCTCCGCTCACACCACGTTTCAACCCAAACCCGCTCATGGCCACAACCCCAGACCAGCCAATGGCTTCGCCCCCGCTCGCCGTGATGGTGGCGGGCGCAACCGGCCTGGTGGGTCGGGAAATCGTCAAGCAACTGCGCGCTGATTCCAGAATCGGCCAAGTGCATTGCCTCGTGCGCAAGCCCTCTGGCTTGGCGGCGAGCAACTGCACCGAGCATGTGGTGGACTGGGCGCGGCTAGAGGCTTGCGAAAGCTTGGCTGCAGTGCAAAGGATCGATGCGGTGTTGATCGCGCTCGGCACCACGATCAAAGTCGCGGGCAGCCAAGCGGCCTTTCGAGCAGTGGATTTTGATGCGGTGCTGGCGGCGGCCGAGTTCGCGCAAGCCAAGGGCGCATCGCGCGTTGGCGTGATCAGTGCGCTGGGGCCTTCCAAAAGCTCGCCCGTGTTCTATTCCCGTGTGAAAGCGGAGATGGAAGATGCGGTGAGGGCGCTCGGCTTGGTGCGCACCGTGTTTGCCCGACCGAGCTTCATCGAAGGCGACCGCGCAGCGCTGGGCCAAGTTGATCGTCCCGGCGAGGGCATCGCGCTTACGGCTGCGCGATTGTTCAACGTGCTGATTCCGCGAAAGTACAAAGCCGTGCGAGCGGCTGACATTGCTTCGGGCCTGATCGCTGCCAGTTTGCAAGGCAGCGGCGTGCAAGCGCTGGAGTCGGGCGAGTTGTGGAAGCCACACGCCGCATGACCACGCCGCCGGCCCCACCCGTTCAAGCTTGGGCGAGCTTGACAGTTGCCACCGCCAATGTGCTCAACCTGGCGCTGCCAAACCGCCAGTTCTACGACAACCAGGACCCGTATACCGAAGCCGAATACCAGCGAAAGCTCGATTGGCTCGGCGATGCCCTGGGCCGCTTGCAAGCAGACGTGATAGCGGTTCAAGAGGTGTGGGACGAAGCTGCACTCAAAGCCGCCGTCTCGCGCAGCGGCGCAAAGCACGTGAAAGTGATCGTGCCCGGCGCGGAAAACGATGAACACGGCAAAGGCGGCGCGCAGGGCACGCCTTGTGTGGGCTTGGTCACGCGCTTGGCAGGAGAAGACATCAAAAGCTTCACCGAATTGCCACCTGGGCACAGCGTGTTGATACCCGAGCTGGGCGAAAAGACACGATTCGAGCGCGCGCCCTTGCTGGCAAGGCTGCGCACGCGCGAGGGCAGGGCGCTCTATGTGCTGAACTTGCACATGAAAAGCAAGCGGCCCAAGTTTTTGCAAGACGAGCACGGCAAACCGACCGAAGACCGGCAAGACCCGCGCGCCCAAGCCCGCGCCACGCTGCGCTCGCTCATGATCCGCGCCACGGAAGCCGCCGCCGTGCGCAGCATCGTGTGCGACGTGCTCTCGCGCACGCACGAGCCGCTGATCGTGATGGGCGATTTCAACGACTCGCCGCACAGCGTTACCACGCAAATGGTGGCCGCCACGCAAGAAGTGGCCTACGACAAAGCCGCCCGCGATGTGGCGCTTTTCAACGCCTATGAAGTGCAGGGCATGCCGCTCAAGCGCGACGTGGCCTTCAGCCACATCCACCAAGGCTCGCCTGAGACGTTGGATCAGATTTTGGTGAGCGAAGAGTTCTTGCCCCACAGCCGCCACAGCATTGGCGACGTGCGGCGCGTGGACTACTTCAACGATCACTTGCACGAAGGCAAAGACCGCTCGCGCTCCGACCACGGCTTCGTGCGCGCGGTGCTGCGGCTCAAGCTGGAGCCCAAAACTGAATCAAACGCAGAACTACTAAAATAGTAGCATCCGATGTAATGAATACCAGGACAGAGGGATAAAATCTCTGTAAATCTGGCTTCAAAGACCCCTCAAACACGTTTCACGCCCCTGCCGACGCCATGACCTACTGCGTAGCCATCAAACTTCAAGCCGGACTGGTTTTCTTGAGCGATTCCCGCACCAATGCGGGCTTAGACAACATCTCCACCTTCCGAAAGATGATCGTCTACGAGCGGCCAGGCGACCGTTTCATGGTGCTGCTCTCCGCAGGCAATTTGAGTATTTCGCAAAGCGTGCGCGAGATTTTGCAGATCGAAAAACTGCCGAGAGACGATGGCGAAGAGCCGCTCACGATTTGGAATGCCAAGAGCATGTTTGATGCCACCCGCGTGCTCGGCTCCGCCGTGCGCCGCGTGTACGAGCGCGACGCCGCGAGTTTGAAACGCTCTGGCGTGGATTTCAACGTAACGCTGATCCTCGGCGGTCAAATCGCTGGCGAAGGCATGCGGCTCTTTCAAATCTACAGCGCAGGCAACTTCATAGAAGCCACCGCCGAGACACCGTACTTCCAAATCGGCGAAAGCAAGTACGGCAAGCCCGTGCTCGACCGCGTGCTCACGCCGAGTACCCCGCTGGCTGAGGCCACCAAGTGCGCCTTGGTGAGCATGGATTCCACGCTGAAATCCAACCTCTCAGTCGGCCTGCCGCTGGATTTGGCGGTGTACGAGGCCGATACGCTCAAAAGCGCGCAGATTGTGTGCATCGATGAACACAACCCCTACATGCACATGCTCCGCGCTTCCTGGGGCCAGCGCCTGCGTGAGGTGTTTGACGGCATCGAAGACCCACAGTGGAACGGCGGCCAAACAGCGGCCCCGTTGATCGTCAAAGACCCGAAACACCCGCCGATCAAAAAGATCGCCAACCAGGCGGAGCGCCTGATTTGAGGCCAGCATGAGTC
>JAAFHN010000280.1 GCA_013298415.1 Comamonadaceae bacterium | reverse complement strand
AGAGCAGGTACTGGCCGCGCTTCTACCGCTTCTTACCAAAAAGGGCTTGGTGCTGGTCTCCGTACCGAATGTGACTTACGCTGGCGTGCTGGCGGTTTTGATCGGCGGCAGATTCCCCAGAACCTTAGAAGGCCTGCTCGACAAAACACACGTTCACTTTTTCGACCGGCAATCCTTGCAGCAGCTCTGCAAAAATTGCGAGGCGAAGGTCGTCACAGAGGATGCGGTGCGTAAGCCCATTGGCTTGTCAGAATACGCAGGGGTGAACTTTCACGACTTACCGCTTGGCGTGCGGCAGTACTTGGAGCATCGTCCAGACGCCGACATCTACCAGCATGTCTGGGCTCTAAGCCCAAGCCACGCGGGGGCAAAGGATTCAACTGGTGAACGCCCACGAGAGGCGGCTGATTCCATTCAGCTGCAGCCCGCTTTCAACGTTAGCGTGTACTTCGACTACGGCTCCGGCTTCACCGAGGCGGAAAAGACCTCGGCAACGGCACAGATTGACGGCCAATCGCACACCCTTGTTTTCCCGTCGCCCAAAGGCGCCGCCCCGTGTCGCGCGATACGGGTCGACTGGCCATCCGCTCCGGCACTGCTCATCCTGCAAAACCTTGCCGGTGAATCGGATGATGGCGCGCCAGCCTGGAGCTGGAATGGGTCGTGGTCAGAGCAGGTGGTGTCCAGTGGCGTGGCATACAGTCCGATCTCGCTGGGGTATCAGGGCGTCGTAGTGGATGTCTATCACGAGCAGGCCTGCTCGGTGCTCAACTTCGACGAAGCTCGCAAGTTTGGACGCGTATTGCTTCAAGTGGTTGCGGAAAATCGCAACAGGTACGCGAGCACTGTAAATGATCGCCAGATCAACAGCGCGATTGAGCCGTTGATTGCTGACAGCCGCTCATTGTTGGCGCGCATGGAGTCAATCGGTCGGTTTTCACAGGTGTACGATCTGCAAAAGGAATTGCATCAGTTCCTGCCCAGCAGAATCGAGGCCATCGTTCAGCGAATCACTTCCACCGACCAGCACGCGGAACAACAAAAATCACTGGTACGAGAGCTGAACAGCTTCGTGGCCGGAAAAGTATCCTCTATAGAGCAGGCTAGCCAACTGCTTTCAACTGAAATTCAGAACGAAAAAGCGCACTTACTTGAGCTCAAGCAGTATCTTCCTACACGGCTAGCAGAGCAGGCATCAACGCTGGAAGCGATTGCGCATGAACTCGCACGGCAGAAAAGCCTTTCTGACGAGCTTTTCAACTTCCTGCCTCCAAAGATTTCTCAAATTAACGATCAACTTTGGGAGTTGACAGCGTCAACTCGACTGCTGGATTCGATTCAAGCCATACATAGCGCACTGGAGCAGCGGCAGCTTCAATGGATTGAAGAAAATACGAAACTTGCCCAAAGCCTTGAAAAAATAACAGCGCATCATTTACAAATGGCGAGCAATATTTCGGCCACCGAAATGAAATTGCTCGAAGTAAGGAGGCAACTCGAAAGCGACGGACCAATTGCCAGCCTCCTGAATCGAAATCATCAACATCAAATCGCAACAATTGCACTTTTGCGTGAGAACATGATCAGCATTGCTTCGGAGTTGTCTAAGCTCGAAGCGAGCTTCAATCAAGGCGGCTTGCGCTTCAACGAGTTTACCGAGCGACTCGAAACTAAATTAGTTGCATTGGAAAGTAAGATCGATGCCTTGGGTTTCCGCGCACGCATTCGGCGAAGCATAAGCTTGATCCGCTACAAGATTGGTTTGGGTTCGAAATGACGAAACAGCCGGTGCATTTCTCTATCGACTACATCAAACGGCGTTCCAAAGTCGTATTTTCCTACGGTTGGATTTTCAGCCCAGAGCATGGAACTCCACAAAGCGTTTACCTCGAGTTGATCGGTGACGAAAATACCGCAACTGCCAAAATCGAGGCAGTGGAACTCGAGTTCGGACTCGAACGCGACGATGTGCTACAAGCATTTCCAGGGGCTCAGGATCCTGCCAAGTATTCAGGATGGAGAACCTGTTCCCACGTGGACAGTGATCACTTTACCCATGTCGTGCTGCGCGTAAACTGGAATGACGGTACGGTTTGGCGCTCCACTCCGGTTTTGCCTTCAGGAGACCTGCCAACGCGCTCACGCACGAACACCTACTATCAGAGAGCAAAGCTTTTTCAAAGGGAGTTCAATCGCCTCGTCAGCTTGCTCATGAAGGGAAAGTTTCAATACACGCTTGACAAAATCAAACAAAGACTCGTCAGCGCGCCTCGAAGGCATGTGACCGACTCCATGAATTATGTGGATATATTCAAGAGAGTTGGAGCGTCGAGAGAGTGGGCGCTCATCGTTGACCATGATATGGGTGGTGGTGCGAACAAATATCGCCGCCGAGTAGTTTCAAAGACTCTCGAGATGGGACTGAATGTCATTGTTTTGAAGAACAACGTGACGCGATTGTCGGAAACGATAGAGGTTTGGGTTGGTGATCGCTGTGATGAGTATCAAATTGACTCGATTTCAGGCTTTTTCAGGGCTTTGCACGGAATACGGTTGGCCTATATTGGATACAACAACCTGGTCTCCTATGTTGATCCAATCTCCGTCGTTACGGAAATCATCGATCTTAAACACTTGACCGGAGCCAAGCTTGAGTTGTTCGTCCATGACTACTTCATGATTTGCCCATCGCAGCATTTAATTGACACTCGGGGGGTGTTTTGTGGGATCCCGTCTCTCGAAGTCTGCAGCCGATGCCTGCCTACCAACCGGCGTTCCTTTGTGAGTCTGTACCGCGAGTCCACGCTCCCGTCTTGGCGTGGCTCCTGGGGATCTTTGATCTCGGCCAGCGACCGCGTGGTGGCTTTTTCCCGCTCCTCCCTTCAGTTGTTGCAGCAAGTCTATGGTGCCGAAATCATCGAGCGCAAGGGTGTTGTGGAGCCACACGAAGTGACGATGGTGCCGATGGCAAGACGTTCGCGTCTGTCTGCACCTTTGCGGCGCATCGGGGTTGTGGGGCACATCAACTTCGAAAAGGGAGCAGAGGTGGTCGCACGTCTGGGTGCGCACCTGTCCGCGCAAAAGCTGCCAATAGAGATCGTTGTGATCGGTACACTTGAGTCCAGAGTTGCGATGGATCGGGTGTCCGTTCTAGGTGCCTATCGCGGGGATTTGCTCGATCAGCTCTTGAGCGATCATGGCATCGACATGTGTCTGGTGCCTTCGATTTGTCCAGAAACTTTCTCTTATGTTTGTGAGGAGCTGATTCGACTTCAAATTCCGATTGCTTGTTTTGACATCGGAGCACCACCTGAAAGAGTGGTGCAATACTCAAAGGGGCACGTGCTTAAGTGCTCACCTTCTTCTTCTGCGGACGTGCTATTGGCTGAGTTGACAGATTTTTTTGAGAGGCTTTGTGATCGTGGTTGACGTACACATCTTTACGAGTTGCGCATTAAATTATATTCCTAAAGCCAAGATCCTGTTGAGATCAATCAAGGCAATTCATCCGGATTGGCATTTTCACTTGGCTTTGGGTGATCTGGTCCCTGATTCGATCAACGTGGATGACCAAGAATTCGAATCCATCGTTGCGATAGACCAATTGAGTATTCCAGACTGGCGAAAGTGGGCGTTTTGTCATTCTATCGTCGAACTTTGTACCGCCATCAAGCCGTTCATGTTTGCACATTTGTGTGATAAATACCCAAATACCAAGATCTTTTACTTTGATCCGGATACCGTGGCGTTTTCGAGATTGGACGACTTGGTTGAAATTCTTGACACACACAATTTGGTATTAACACCGCATCAGACTGACCCCGAGGTAAGTCTTTCCGCTGTGCGAGACAATGAGATCAGCAGCTTAAAGCACGGAGTTTTCAATCTGGGGTTCTTAGGCGTTCGAGACAATCCGGAGTCGCGCCGATTTGTGGCGTGGTGGTGCGATCGCCTCTATCATTTTTGCGTTGACAACATCGGGCAGGGCCTTTTCACCGACCAGCGGTGGATGGACCTAGCGCCCTGCTTGTTTGACTCGGTCGCGATCAGCAGATCGCCACGGCACAACGTGGCCACCTGGAACCTCACCACCAGGACTTTCACGCACGATGGCTCAAACTACTTCATCAACGGAACGCCTCTGGGCTTCTATCATTTCACTGGCTTTGACAGTGGTGCTCATGCAACGATGATGCTCAAACTTCAGACGGACAACGCCAAACTCGTGGGCAAACTCCTGGGGTGGTATCGAGAGCGCGTGGCCGAGGGTTTGAGTGATCCCTTGACGCAAGCGAAATGGGCATTTTCCGCGTTCAGTGATGGCACCCCAATTGGGGTGGAGCAGCGCCTGGTGTACCGCCTGCGCGCTGATCTGTGGCGGCACTTTACAGATCCGTTTGAGGCGGCAGGATATTTGACCTGGTGGAAAGGTCAAGGCGCCCAAGAGTTTCCATTGCTGCTCGA
>JAAFHN010000128.1 GCA_013298415.1 Comamonadaceae bacterium | reverse complement strand
CATCGCCGCAGCCACTGGGTCGCAGCCACCGCGCAAATCCACGACCTCGGCGCCGAACTCCTTCGCCAGACCCAACTTCTCGGGGTCGAAATCTAAACCGAGCACACGGCAACCCTGAGCCTTGAGCAGCTGCACGGTAAGCAGTCCAATGAGACCTAGACCAGTGACGACCACCGCTTCGCCAAGCGTAGGCTGCACCAATCGAATGCCTTGCAAGGCAACCGCCGCCAGCACTGTGAAAGCCGCAGCTTCTTCAGGCACGGCGTCGGGGACCTTGGAGCACAAGTTGACCGGCACGGCTACCATTTCTGCATGCTTGCCGTTAGAGGCCACCCGATCGCCCACCGCAAACCCGCTGACGCCTGCACCGACTTCGACCACCTCGCCCACGTTGCAGTAGCCCATTGGCAACGGTTGATCGAGCTTGTTGCGCACAGCGTCGATGGTGGGCAAAAGCCCGTCTGTACGCACTTTGTCGAGCACCATGCGCACTTTGTCGGGTTGCTGCCTGGCCTTATCGATGAAACTGGCTTTTCCGAAGTCCACCAGCATGCGCTCGGTGCCGGCTGAGATCAAGGTACGCGTTGTCCGAATGAGCAATTGCCCAGTGCCGACTCGCGGACAAGGCACGTCTGCCACCTCGGTGGAGCCGTCCTTGAGGTTTTGAAGTATTTGTTTCATCGGTTCAATCCCGTCCCGCTGAGGCCGCTAGAAGCGCATCTTTGTCCCGGCGCGATGGATAGTTGATGAGGACAGCGCGGTACACGCCCTTGAAGACGAAGAGACTGCCGGCAGCTGCGCCGATACTGCCGAACTCGCCTACCAGCGCGCCGACGTCGGCCAGTGAGCCCGCACCACCGAGCACCGTGAGCGGGCACTCCACAGCACTGCGCACTTGCCGCACCAACTCCAGCTCATAACCGGTCATGCGACCGTCCCGGTCAATCGAATTAACAACGATCTCACCCACACCGGCAGCTTCCGCACGCCGGGCGTATTCCACCGCATCCATCCCCGTTCCCCGGGTGCCGTTGTGGATGAATACCTCGTAGCGCTTGCCCTGTCTGCGGACATCCATGACGACAACCACGCTTTGCCCGCCAACACGTTCCGCCGCCTGTGAAACAAGGCCCAGGTCGGCTGCCGCAGCTGCGCTGGTGGCTACTTTCTCCACGCCGAGGCTGATCAGCTTTTCGAATTGCTCCGCAGTGCGGACACCACCCCCGTAGCACAGTGGCATGCGGCATTCGGCGGCTAGTCTGGCAATCAGGGCGTAGTCGGGGTCACGCTGCTGGCGAGTGGCGTCGATGTCGAGCACCATCAACTCGTCGACTTCCTTTTCATTGAAAATGCGAACCGCGTTCAGCGGGTCTCCCACGTACTTTGGCAATTCAAAGTTCACGGTCTTGACCAATCCACCCTTGTGGACCAACAAACAGGGAATGATTCGAGGTCGTAGCATGACGGTTTCAGTTCGAGACGTTTGCGAGTTCAGCAAAATTCTTGAGCAGTTGGATGCCCCAGCCGTGACTCTTTTCCGGATGGAATTGGGTGCCAAAGACGTTGCCGCGTTGTACCGCGCAGGCAAAGCGTTCACCATACTGGGTGGTAGCCAAAACGTCGGCTGGATCCTTGGCCGCAAAGTAGTACGAGTGAAGAAAATAGAAGCGTGCCTGATCACCGAGGTCCCGCAGTAGACCGTCGGAGCGTACCGGCTCCACGTCGTTCCAGCCCATATGCGGGAGGTAAGTGCGTGATGTGGCTTGCTGACTCGTGAGGCGATATACCTGGGCGTTGAACCAGCCCAAGCCAGGCAACTGCCCCTCGGCGCTGCCCCGTGCCATCATTTGCATGCCCACACAAATGCCGAGGATGGGTCTGCCCTGGGCCTGAACCAAATCGTCCAGGGCTTCCCGCATGCCGGACGCCTGGAGCCGAGCCATGGCCCAATCGAACGCCCCCACACCGGGCAAAATGAGTTGGCGAGCTTCGGTCAACTCAGCCCTGGTTCTAGCCAACGCGCATGGAACGTCAAGCCGTTTATATATATTGGCCAAGGCCTGGACATTGCCTACGCCGTAATCGACGATGGTGATCAACGTTTGCCTCCCAACTCCAAGCCAAGAGTCTTCATGACCCTAGCGCCAAACAAGTAAAACGCTTCTTGCGATTTGTAGTCCTTGTAGGTCCTTTTTGGCGCGTCCATGTAGCCTTGCAATTCGTCGACGCTGATGCCTAGTTTATTTGCCACGTATTCAGACTCTTGACGAATCGTCGCATCGTCAAGCGCAGGCGTTTTGAGTTTTTCCAACGCATCCTCTCGGGTCATTTGTCCTGTGACGATAAGACTGGCAAACTGAACTTTCCTGGTATCAAATCCAAACCTTTTGGGCAGCCAATAGCCCTCGTAAAATCGCGTGAAACGTGACTCAAAGTGCTTCTGGGGATAGGGTTGCCAGGAAAATTTTTTCACAAGCAAATCTACAGCGGCAGCCTTGTCGTAGGGCACCAGATTCAAAGGCCGAACCACGCGAATACCCTTGACGTAAGGTAACCAAACCTTATGCCGCAGGATAGAGGTGGTGGGAAAGTTCACCAGCGGACGGCTGCCGAACTTGGCATGAATGTCCTTCAACTGAATGGCATCGGACTGGTAATACATCCACTCTATAGGGTTGCGGATGCACTCAGTAGACAGATTTGCTCCCGTTAGGATGTACTTGATATCGTGTTCTTCTGCGAATTTGTACATCGTCGCAAAAAACGCGTGATCCTGCGGCGAATCGATGTGTGGAACGCCACTCCGGAAGTAGGCCAGCTGCAGATCCCGCATCTCGTCCCAGTCGATGACCTCGGTGTAGAGGTCAAGACCGAGCTGATCTACCAATTTTTCGATGTTGTTCACCGCCTCCTGCGAGTTCCAACCCGCGTCCACATGGAAGACCAGTGGACGCAGCCCAAACTCCGTCGCAACATGGGTGAGGTAGGAGCTATCGATCCCCCCGCTCATGCCGATAATGCAATCGAAATCTTTGCCTTTACCCCGCACCTTAATTTGTTCGACCATTGAACGCAGTTCACGCTCGCCCCGATCATCAGTGTGCCAGTTGGGGAGCACCGACGTAAAAAATGTACGACAATGGTCGCAGACACCTTTGTCGTCAAATGTGATGGCTGCGTCTGTGGTGTCCATAACACAGTTGCTGCAAATTTGAAAATAACGATTCATAGTCATTCAACGCTTATAGCTTAAAGCAGGTTTTTCGATCAAATACCACGACAGTGCAGCGACGCAGACACTGGTGATCACGACGATCGGAATAGAAAATAACGCGGACACCCCGCCCAAATAGATCAGCAAATTTATGATTGGCATGTGATATAAATACAAACCATAAGAAATATCCGTCTCATTCGGAATTCGTCCGAACGGACTTGAGAACCCGAAATTACTATGCGCAATTTTCAACACAAGACAGCCCAAAAATACGAATGCGATAGGATTGATCGAGTTTTCAGCATTCATTTTGAAGTCTCCTATGAATACCATAGCAAAGACGTACCCGACAAACAATAGAAACCAATGAAGTCGCAGAATTCGCTCCAACCAGGCAGCCTTCCACGCCAGGATGAAGCCCATCATAAACATATAAATCCAAGGTAGAAACGAAATTCTCAAAAGCTTGGTCAACATTGCATCCGGACTGGTAACGTGATGAACCAAAAAATTCGAAGCCAACGAGATGAGGAACAAACAGAGAAAAATTGATCGCCACCGTGTAATCAGAGCAAACAATAAAGGTACAATCAAGTAAAACTGAAGTTCGACCGTGATTGTCCAAAGAGCACCGTTGAGCACTCCAACTCCAAAATTCCGCATGAACTGAGGATTGTAGAACTGAAGAATACTGCTCTGACCCATCACCCAAATTAGAACCTGATCGTAAGTTACGTTGTGGGCTTCAAAATACCCGGTGGAGCCGACCGCGACTGTGGTCAGAACCACGCAGCCGATCAGGCCTGGGTAGATGCGCAGGGCTCGATTGCTGAAAAATACCGCCAAGCCACGTTGATGAGTGCGTAGATAAGACGTGCCAATCAAAAAACCACTGATCACAAAAAAAATGGGCACGCCTGGAGTTGCACGCAGAAGCGAAAGCAATGGCCCTTCGAAATTCAAGTGGTTGAGTGAATGAACAAGCATAACTTGCAAGGCGGCCACAAGTCTGATCAGGTTGAAATTATTCTGACGACTAATTTGAAGCATAATTCGATCCGCTTCGAGTATCCGTGGTAGACAACTCGGTAGGAGTTCGTGCAAGTGCAAAGCACAGTGCAAAATAGAAAAAATCAAAAAGAGTCGGAAAAAGCAAAGGCTCAGTAAACGCTCGAATTAATACAACAACAATCATCGTGTACACAAATATACGTGACCCCAGTGGCCACCCGCGCCTATCCAAAATCAGTGGCCACAGTAATATGCACAGCAAATACGGCAGTCCAAAAATGTTGTGCGCTCGAATATAAGAGTTGTGAGGATTACCGAAGTATGAATTATCAATGCTCGTGCCCTTGTAGTCCGCACCAAAGAGCATCGGCCCAGCGTTGTCGAGTTTCCTCATGTAGTCGGTCATGATCTCGCTTCGGGGCTTGTCTTCCAGACCTGAACCAATCTTTGTGTTCACCTGCACAAACGCGTCAATCTCTTCGCTGTAAATCAGGTATGCGCAGGCGGTTAATGCCACCGTCACTAGAGCACCAACCATCGCGGTGGCCTGGGAACGATTTCCAAAGGCAAAAAGTGCGTTGATAGCCACCAGAGCAGCCGCAGCAAGCAAGGAGCCACGGCCGTAGCCGACAATGCAGATTCCCAAGGTAATCAACGAAGTCACTACGCTGGCCTGGCGCCGCAGCAAATACACTCCGGCACACGCATTCGCCTGCAGGACGATGAGGTATGAAGTCACCCCATTGCTACTCGATTCAGGAAGGATATTTTCCAATGGGAAGTTGTCCAATCCAGTTTGGGCTAAGTACACTACGACGTAAGCCTGAGAAGTTACTAGGATGATCCAACTGGCGCGGACATATGCCTCGACGTTTCGGGTTAATACGTAGGCAACGCCGAGTGATATTGATACTGCGAGTATGTGGAATGCCACATTTGCGTTGCGGATCAATGTCACAGGGAATGCAAGAAGAATGGCGACGGCGAGCGCTGTTACGGCGATAACTTCACGTGATGCTATGGTGGAGAATGCCGGAATGTTTGCGAGAATCAAAACAAGTGAAGCAACGGCATATGCGGTCAAAAGTATGGGCTCACGTGTGGCAAAGGCGACCACCAAGAGTGCCAGGATCAGGCACGCCCGCAGGTCAGAATACGTAAATCGGCACTGCTTCATTTCACTGCGCTGATCCATGTGCCACAAACGCCAGCACACGCTCGTACGCCGTCTGATGCGCAGTGAGCGCATCGTCGATGACTCCTCGAAATTCGAGTCGGCGCTCGATCCAGGCCAAAATCGATTTTTCGTCTTCGCTGATGAAATCCACCATTCCCTGAGCGCGTTGGTGGCCAAAGTAATCACTTAGGCGACCGGTGGCGCGCAACGCGGGCGCAAGCAGAGCGGTAGCGATGCCCATTTGCGCAGCCTCAATTGCCACAGAGCTGTACCAAGAAATGTGCAAATCCGTGTCGCCGAGCACCGCTGGCAGGGGTGCGCGTGTTGGCAGCGCCCATTCAGCGTGTCCCCTCAGATGCTCATCGAAGAAGCCCAGGAATGCCTTGCCTTCCTCACTGGCAAAGCCAGATATCTGGTTGGGATGGAGTCGAACCAACCATCGGAATCGCTGGCTGGTTGCGCGAACCACGGCGAGCAACCCCGGATCGACAAATCCGTTGGAATTCATGTCGCTCCCCCATGATAGGGTGATCAGAATCGTTGGCCGACGCGGCCCTAGCTCTGCAGACGAGCGCAGGTAGTCATCCGCAAGCAGCGATACGAGCGGATCGTCAGGGCTTCTGCGGACAAAACGTGCAAGCCAGCGATTGCCAATCACGTGAACCGCAATGCCGCGCGAAACAGCCCATCGGCTGACCACCTCTGCGCTTCCATCATCCCAACAGAGAAAGGCATCTGGCAACTGTTCGATGGGATCGTGTCCGCGGAATGCAGCGCCGTACCAAGGGTGGCTTTCGCCAATCACTCCATGCTGCACATCTGCCACCCACATGCCGCGCCGATGCGCAGCCGCGCACAGTTCTCGAGATGGCATGATCCCCAGGAGCGTTTGCGCGCGGGTTCCATTGAAGATCGAACTCCAGGTACGTTCCTCCGCGTGTGAGTACGGGTATCTCCCAGGCCAGATGAGCGCTTTAATTCGTTTAGCGATCAAAGCCCGGGCAAAGCGCCCCTCCGGAGCGTAGACTTTGCCGTAGGCCGACTCACCCTTTATGGCAGACGCGACGCGCGCAAAGCTGACGCAACCCACGCCCAGCCGTGCAAGGTCGTCTTCGATCGTGTCGATGAGCGGTGAGTACCAACGGCCGTCAGCGAGACGCAAACTGCGATCAGTGTCGTGCGCTACCGTCACCACCCGCGAGGCTGGATAGCGGTCAGCGTCGACACGTATGCAATCTCGCAGCACTTTTCTTACCATTGTCAGATCGAGCGCCACGTCATCCTCCCGCAACGCGCTTGAGTGTAAGGGCAGCCACAAGCAAAAGCAGCGCCAACACCGGGCCTTGCCAAATGGTGCGAACTCGCCACCTTCGCCACGCCAGAAACTGGGCCGCCACGGTACGCGCTGCAGTAAGCAACAGGAAGCCCGCATACACGCCGATCGGACCCATTGCATACATCGCGACAACCCAAAGGCTCATGCCAAACGCTGTGGACACGAGAGACACGTTCATGAGGTCTCGCCCCTTGCCAAACGCGAGGAAATAGTTCTGCACGTGGTACCAAGGGATAGCGAGCGCATAGGCCGCGAGCAACAGGAAGAGTTCGTCTTCGAGGTTCGCATAGGTGGCAAAACGAGCACCACCCCGTTCGACCAGCCAGGGGGCAACAACCAACAGGAGTGCGCCGAAAATGCCAAGCACCAAACCCTGCAACACA
>JAAFHN010000632.1 GCA_013298415.1 Comamonadaceae bacterium | reverse complement strand
CAAAAGGCGCAAATCCCGGGCGGTGGGCTGGCGGCGTCCGATGATGGAAGAAATTTCGCGGTCGATGCTCACTTCAAAAGCGTTGACCCGCACTTCGGCGGCGATCACTTCATCGGCAATGCTGGTATCGATGCGGGAAAGCGCCGCAATCGCTTGCTGAATCATCGCCTCTGTGACGCCGCCCATCTCCATGAGCTGCGCGCTCACGGCGGTCAAATCGGCATCAAACTGCGAGGAAAGGTGGTGTTCGGGCATGGTCAAAACTCCGGTGAAGGGTCAGCTGAGGTTGAAAAACTAGCCGAAGCGGCCCGTGATGTAGTCTTCCGTCTCTTTGCGTACGGGCTTGAAGAACATGTCTTTCGTCACCCCAAATTCCATCAAATCGCCCAGGTACATGTAAGCGGTGTAGTCGCTGCAGCGGGCCGCTTGCTGCATGTTGTGCGTCACGATCAGCACCGTGTAGTCTTGCTTCAGCTCACCGATCAGCTCTTCGATTTTTGCGGTGGAAATCGGATCCAGGGCGGAGCAAGGCTCGTCGAGCAACAGAACTTCGGGCTTGATGGCAATGCCGCGCGCAATGCATAAGCGCTGCTGCTGGCCGCCTGAAAGGCCGCCGCCGCTCATCGGCAGTTTGTCTTTCACTTCGTTCCAGAGCGCTGCCTTGCGCAGAGCCCATTCCACACGCTCGTCCATCTCGGCATTCGAAAGGCTTTCAAAGAGGCGCACGCCAAAGGCGATGTTGTCGTAGATCGACATCGGAAAAGGCGTCGGCTTTTGAAACACCATGCCCACCTTTGCGCGCAACAAAGCAAGGTCAGAGCGCTTTTCCAAGATGTTTTGCCCATCGAGCAGCAATTCGCCCGTTGCACGTTGCTCCGGGTAGAGCTCATACATCCGGTTAAAGGTGCGCAAAAGCGTGGATTTGCCGCAACCGCTCGGCCCGATGAAGGCGGTGACCTTTTTCTCGGGGATGTTCAGGTTGATGTTTTTAAGCGCGTGGAATTTGCCGTAGTAGAAATCAAGACTCTTGACTTCGAGTTTGGCGCGCTCGCCTGTTGCCAACGCGGAAATGATGGGTGTGCTCATGATTTTTGGCGGCTCAGGTATCGAGCCAAGATGTTGAGGCTCAAAACAGCGACAGTGATGATGAAAACGCCAGCCCAAGCCAGCTTTTGCCAGTTTTCATACGGACTCATCGCAAACTTGAAGATGGTGACCGGCAGGCTCGCCATCGGCTCGCCCAGGTTCCAAGTGAAGAATTGGTTGCTCAGCGCAGTGAAGAGCAGCGGCGCAGTTTCGCCAGCGATTCGAGCAAGCGCAAGCAAGATGCCCGTGATCACACCGGCACGCGAAGCGCGCAGCGTGACACCCGCAATCACCTTCCACTTGGGTGCGCCGAGCGCGTAGGCGGCCTCGCGCAGCGCAGGTGGAACCAAATTGAGCATGGTCTCCGTCGTTCGGATCACCACAGGGATCACGATCAAGGCCAGCGCCAACACACCCGCAAAGCCCGAGAAGCTCTTCATCTTGGTCACGACGATGGCGTAGATGAACAGGCCGGTCACGATCGATGGCGCCGACAACAAGATGTCGTTCACAAAGCGCGTGGTGTTCGCCACCCAGTTGCGCTGGCCGTATTCAGCCAGGTACACGCCCGCCATCACCCCGATGGGAGAACCGATGAAGGTCGCCAGGCCCACGATCATCGCGGACCCCACCAAGGCGTTGGCCAGGCCGCCCACCTCGTTTGGCGGAGGCGTGGATTGCGTAAAGGTTGCCCAAGCCAGGCCTGAAACGCCCAAGCGGATGGTTTCCCAAAGTATCCACGCCAGCCAGAAAAGCCCGAAAGCCATGGCGGCAAGAGACAAGCCCAATGCGACTTGATTCACCCGCTTGCGCTGCCTGTACATGGCAAGCGCCGAATCGCTCATCGTGACGCTCATGATCCTTTGCCCTCCGATTTCTTGAGCTGCGCAAGCAGCAGTTTGGAAAGCGTCAGCACGACGAATGTGATCAAGAAGAGCACCAAGCCGAGGTAGATCAAGGAAGCCTGATGGAGACCTTCGCCCGCCTCGGCGAACTCGTTGGCGAGCGCTGAGGTGATGCTGTTGGCAGCTTGAAACAGGCTGAGTGAGTCAAGCTGA
>JAAFHN010000581.1 GCA_013298415.1 Comamonadaceae bacterium | reverse complement strand
GTGCCGAAAGCCACGCTCGAAGAAGTGCGCGAGGCATTCGCGCGCGGGCACGCCTACAAACCCAAGCTCACTCGCTTTGAGCGCGCGGCAATTTTGAATCGAGCTGCTGCCATCGCTGCAAGCCGCGTGAATGAGGTGGCCGCGTTGATCACGGCAGAGTCGGGCTTGTCACGGCAAGACGCGCTTTACGAGGCAGGCCGCGTGGCCGATGTGCTGCTCTTTGGTGCCAACGAAGTGCTGAAAGACGATGGGCAAATCTTCAGTTGCGACCTCACGCCGCATGGCAAAAAGCGCCGTGTGTACACCCAGCGCTCGCCCCTGCTGGGCGTGATCACCGCAATCACGCCGTTCAATCACCCGATGAACCAAGTGGCACACAAGGTGGTGCCCTCGGTTGCCACCAACAACCGAATGGTGTTGAAACCGTCGGAAAAAGTGCCCTTCTCAGCGATTTTGTTTGCTGATTTTCTCTACGAGGCGGGCTTGCCGCCCGAAATGCTCTCGGTCGTCACAGGCGATCCACGAGAGATCGCCGACGAGCTCATCACCCACCCCGCTTGCGACTTAATCACCTTCACCGGCGGCGTGGCGATTGGCAAACAGATCGCCCAGCGCGCAGGCTATCGGCGCATGGTGCTGGAACTGGGTGGCAACGACCCCATCATCGTGATGGAGGATGCCGACATCGATGAAGCCTCCACGCTCGCCGTGCAAGGCAGCTACAAAAACAGCGGGCAGCGCTGCACGGCGGTGAAGCGCATGCTGGTTCACGAGACTGTGGCCGATGCGTTCACTGAACAGGTGCTCGCCAAGTCGCAGAAATGGACGTTTGGCGACCCGAGCGACAAGGCCAATCAAATGGGAACGGTGATTGACGAAGCCGCCGCAAGCTTGTTTGAAAGCCGAGTGAATGAGGCTGTGGCCCAGGGCGCGAGATTGCTGCTCGGCAACCAACGGCAAGGCGCGCTCTACGCCCCCACGGTGCTGGATCGCGTGAGCCCCAGCATGCGCTTGGTGCATGAAGAAACATTCGGGCCAGTCTCACCCATCATCCGCTTTGCCAACATCGAGGAAGCCATTCGCATCAGCAATGGCACCGCTTACGGCCTATCGAGTGCGGTGTGTACCAATCGGCTGGACTACATCACCCGCTTTGTGGCCGAGCTGGATGTGGGCACTGTGAACGTGCGCGAGGTGCCGGGTTACCGTTTGGAATTGACGCCCTTTGGTGGCATCAAGGATTCTGGCCTGGGCTACAAAGAAGGCGTGCAAGAGGCCATGAAGAGCTTCACCAATGTGAAAACTTACTCGCTGCCCTGGGCATGAGCATCTCATGGCCTGTGGTGCTGGCAGTGCTCTTTGGTGCATTGCTGCACGCAGGCTGGAACGCGCTGGTGAAATCCAGCACCGACAAAGCGCTCGACACGGCCCTCATTCACCTGATTGGCTCTGCCATCGCCCTGCCCTTGCTGCTGTGGGTGGGGCTGCCGCCTTCGGCCTGTTGGCCCTTCATCGCGGCATCGGTGGTGATTCACATCGGCTACTACATCGCACTCACGGGCGCTTACCAGCATGGCGATTTGGGGCTCACTTATCCACTGATGCGCGGCACTGCTCCGATGCTGGTGGCCATGGCCAGTGTGACGATGCTTGGCGAGCGATTGAGCCTTCTGGCTTGGCTCGGAGTGCTGGCCATTTCAGCAGGGGTGCTCACGCTTGGGCTTTCGCGCCAAGCACTCGATTCGCCGCGCGCTGTGCGCTTTGCGCTGGCCAACGCGGTGGTGATTGCGGTCTACACGGTGGTGGACGCGCTGGGCGTGCGCGCTTCCGGCAATGCGCTGCAATACCTGGCCTTGCTTTTCGTGCTCGATGGCTGGCCCTTTGGCCTCTATGTGCTTCAAAAGCGAGGCTTTGCCATCGCACTGCCCTATGCCCGGCAGCGTTGGCCGCTTGCCGCAGGCGGGGCCGTGGCATCGCTCGGCTCATACGGCATTGCGCTGTGGGCGATCACGCAGGCACCCGTTGCCACAGTGGCAGCGCTGCGCGAAACCTCGGTGCTCTTTGCGGCGCTGATTGGCGTTTGGTTTTTGAAAGAAGTGTTCACCCTTCGCCGCATGCTCGGCACGCTCACGGTGGTGGCTGGGGTGGTTGCGCTGCGGCTGAGTTGAAAGAATCACCATGACCGAATCCACAGAAGTCACCTCCAAACCTGCCGGTTTGCCCACCCAAGCCCGCGTGGTGATCGTTGGCGGCGGCATCGCGGGCTGCTCCACCGCTTACCACTTGGCCAAACTCGGCATCACCGATGTGCTGCTGCTGGAGCAAGGCCAACTCACCTGCGGCACCACTTGGCATGCTGCGGGATTGGTGGGCCAGATGCGGCCGAATCGCAACATGACGCGCATGTCCAAGTACGGCATCGAGCT
>JAAFHN010000533.1 GCA_013298415.1 Comamonadaceae bacterium | reverse complement strand
GGTCAACCATGTGCTGCTCACGCATTGCCACATGGATCACATTGCAGCCCTGCCGCTGATGCTGGATGCCTGCACCTCGCTGCGCAAAGAGCCTGTGACGGTGCATGCCCTGCAAGCCACCATCGACGCCCTGCGCGCCCATGTGTTCAACAACACAATTTGGCCGGACTTTTCAAAATTACCGACTGCGGATCGCCCCTTTGTGCGGTTTTCACCCGTCGAAATTGGTCAAACCTTCCGCATCGGCGAGCGAGAAGTGGAAGTGATGCCTGCTGTGCACACTGTGCCTGCCTGTGGCTATGCCGTGCGACCTGCCACACCCACTGGTGCCGCCTGGTGGATTTTCACGGGCGACACCGAGCGCAATCCTGCCTTTTGGGCGCGGCTCAATGCGATGGACGTGGCCGCCTTGGTGATCGAAACCGCATTCAGCGACCGCGAGCGAGACCTTGCGCGCAGGGCTTTGCATCTGGCCCCAGCCACCTTGGCCGAGGAGATCGACCGCATCGATCAAACCAAGCATTTTCCCATCTACATCACCCACACCAAACCGGCCGAGACCGAAATGATCATGGCCGAGGTGCTGCGTTTTGACGACACGGATGTATTTGCCAATGGTGTGCGGCACGACGTGCGCATGCTGCGCGTGGGCCATGAGTTCGAGGTGGGCTGACCTCGCCTGTGGCTGCCATGTTTTCAAACTCCAAAGCTGATGCTGTGCACTCCGACGAAAAGGAGTTCTTAGATTCGCAAATGCTGCCGCCCGAGCAGCGCGGCGTGAGTTTTGAGGCGCTCTTCTATCGCCAATTGCAGGCAGTGGCCGCGAAGATTCACGACACCGACAACCTCGACCAGATCATGCTGGATGTGAGCCAGGATGTTTGTCGGCTGTTCAACGCGGATCGGCTCACGATCTATGTGGTGAACGAAGAAAAATCGGCCATCGTGAGCAAAGTGAAAACCGGGCTGAACACGGCCAAGGAGCTGAAGCTCCCCGTGGGCACGCAAAGCATTGCAGGCTACGTGGCCTACGTGAAGCAGATGGTGAACATCGCGGATGTGTACGACGGCGAAGCACTCACCCAACTGCATCCCGATCTCAAATTTTTGAAGGAAGTGGACAAGCGCAGCGGCTACCGCACCAAGCAAATGATGGTGGTGCCGATTCAAGACGCGCAAGAGCTGTACGGCGTGATGCAAGTCATCAACAACCGCTCGGATCAACCCTTCGGCAAACTGGATGAAGACGGCTCTCGCCAGCTTTCCCGCACCCTGGCCTCTGCGCTGCGCCAGCGCTTGCAGCGCGAGCGCGATTTGGCCCGCAAACGCGCCACCAAGTACGACGGGGTGGTGCGCGCCGGGCACTTGAGCGCCGAGCAATTGCAGCAAACGGTGGCCCGCGCGCGCGACGAAGGCAAATCGGTGGAGCACATGCTCATGGCCGATTTGCATTTGCGGCCCTCCGTGATCGGGCCATCGCTCGCTGAGTTTTTTGGCGTGCCGTATGAGCCCTTCAATGCGGGCCGCATCCGCTCTGAAGCCTTGCATGGCGTGTTGAAACGCGATTTCATCGAAGAGCAGCGCTGGCTTCCGCTGGAAGAAGGCCCCGAAGGCTTGCTCATCATGTGCGTGGACCCGGAAGCCACCCGTGGCGCGCGCATCGTGCCGCAGGTGTTTCCGAAGTTCAGCAAATACGCTTATCGCGTTACCACCGAAACCGAATTTGAAGAAACCCTGGGGCAACTGCTGGGCGCCGAGTCTCCCGGCAGCATCGACCAGATGCTCGCCGACATGGAGCCCGGCGGCGAGCTGGATTCCGACGACAGCACGCTTGAGTCTGCCGCCGCCGATAACGAGCTGGTGAAGCTCGTCAACAAAGTCATCATCGACGCCTACAACCAGCGGGCGAGCGACATTCACGTGGAGCCGCTGCCGGGCAAGGCCAAAACTGGCATCCGATTTCGCATCGATGGCGGCCTGCAAAACTACATTGAGGTGCCCGCCCAGTACCGCCAAGCGCTCGTCACGCGCTTGAAAATCATGTGCGACTTGGACATTTCCGAGCGCCGCAAGCCGCAAGACGGAAAAATCAAGTTCAAAAAATACGGCCCGCTCGACATCGAGCTGCGCGTGGCCACCATCCCAAGCGCAGGCGGCGTGGAAGACGTGGTGATGCGCATTTTGGCCGCTGGCGAGCCGATCCCCTTAGAGAAACTGGGCCTGACGCCCGTGAACCGCGAGCGCGTTGAAAAAACCGTCACCAAGCCTTACGGCCTTTTCTACGTGTGCGGCCCCACCGGTTCTGGCAAAACCACCACGCTGCACAGCATTTTGAAGTTTCTGAACAACCCAGATACCAAGATTTGGACAGCGGAAGATCCGGTGGAGATCACCCAAAAAGGTCTGCGCCAGGTGCAGATCAACAAAAAAGCCGGGATCGATTTCGCACTCGTGATGCGCGCTTTTTTGCGGGCCGACCCCGACATCATCATGGTGGGCGAATCGCGCGACAAAGAAACCGTGAGCATGGGCGTGGAAGCCTCGCTCACTGGCCACTTGGTGTTTTCCACGCTCCACACCAATTCCGCTCCGGAATCCATCACCCGCTTGATGGACATGGGGATGGACCCGTTTAACTTTGCCGA
>JAAFHN010000596.1 GCA_013298415.1 Comamonadaceae bacterium | reverse complement strand
GTGACGAAGATGGTGCCTTTGGCGGTTTGCGGTTGCTGGCGCATGGTGACCAAGCCGCAGGCTTTGACGAGTTTGCCGTGGGGCAGGGTTTGCAACTGCGCGTGGGTGAGGAGCTTCAGCTTGGAGAGCGTAGGCCGCAGCACGGCGAGCGGGTGGCGGCGCAGCGTGAGGCCGGTGGCTTGGTAGTCAAAGGCGATGTCCACGCCCTCGGGCGCTGCGGGCAGTTCTAAAAAATCTTCGTTGATCGGGGCATCGCGCAGCAAAGTGAGCTGCTTGCGCTCCACATGCGGCTGAAGCTTTTGCGCACTCGCTTCCCACACTTGCTGGCGGCGGTGGCCGCTTAAGCTTTCAAGCGCTGCTGCGGCGGCGAGCGCTTTCATGTCGCCTGCGTCGAGCGCGGCGCGAAGGGCCAAGTCTTCGGTGCTTGAGAAAAGGCTTTGCGAACGGGCGAGCAAGATGCGATCCACCGCTGCTTGGCTCAAGCCGCTCACGATGCGCAGGCCTAAGCGCACGGAGAGATCGGCCTCTAAGCGGCTGTCCCAATCGCTGAAGCACACGTCTGCAGGCCATACCACCACGCCCTTTCTTCGCGCATCTTGCGTGAGCTGACTGGGTGAGTAAAACCCCAGCGGCTGCGAGTTCAGCAGTGCCACCAAAAACGCCGCTGGATGGTGACATTTGAGCCAGCAGCTCACGTAAGTCAGCAGCGCAAAACTCGCGGCGTGGCTCTCGGGGAAGCCGTATTCGCCAAAGCCTTGAATTTGCTTGAAGATGCTTTGCGCAAACTCAATCGTGTAGCCGCGAACGGTCATGCCGTCGACGATGCGTTGGTAGAACTTATCGACTCCGCCTTTGCGCTTCCATGCGGCCATGCTGCGGCGCAGGTTGTCGGCTTCATCGGCGCTGAAGCCTGCGGCCAGCATGGCGATTTGCATCACTTGCTCTTGAAAAATCGGCACGCCGAGGGTGCGGCCCAAGGCCTCGCGCAGCGCATCGCTCGGATAGCTCACAGCCTCAATGCCCTGGCGGCGCTTCAGATACGGATGCACCATGCCGCCTTGAATGGGGCCGGGCCGCACGATGGCCACTTCAATCACGAGATCGTAGAACTTGCGGGGCTTTAGGCGCGGCAGCATGCTTTGCTGCGCGCGGCTCTCGATTTGGAAAACGCCTACCGTGTCTGCCGCGCAAATCATGTCGTAAGTGGCGGGGCATTCGGCGGGAATGTCTTGCATCTCGATGCGCTGGCCGCTGTGGGCGCTGATGAGATCCAAGCAGCGGCGAATCGCGCTCAGCATGCCGAGTGCGAGCACATCCACCTTCATCAAGCCCACGGCATCCAAATCGTCTTTGTCCCATTGGATGATGCTGCGATCAGGCATGGCAGCGTTTTCCACGGGCACGAGCCTGGTCAACGGGCCTTGTGTGAGCACAAAGCCGCCCACATGCTGGCTCAAGTGGCGCGGAAAGCCCATCAAGCGTGCGGCCAGCTCCAGCCACTGCTGGATGCGCAAGTTGTGCGGATCCACGCCATGCGATTCGCACACGAGCGCAATGCGCTGCGATTGCACGAGCGAGCCGTCAAACCAAAAATGTTCGCCTGCAAAGGCTTCGATCAGTTCGTCTGACACACCGAGCGCTTTGCCCACATCGCGCAGCGCGCTTTTGGGCCGATAGGTCACCACCGTTGCCGCAATCGCAGCGCGCTCGCGGCCGTATTTTTGGTAGATGTATTGGATGACTTCTTCGCGCCGCTCGTGCTCAAAATCCACATCAATGTCCGGCGGCTCGCCCCGGCTTGCGCTGATGAAGCGCTCAAACAGCACGCTCATGCGCGCAGGGTCAACTTCCGTGATGCCCAAGCAGTAGCACACCGCTGAATTGGCGGCCGAGCCACGGCCTTGGCACAGGATGCTTTTGCTCCTCGCATAGCGCACGATGTCATGCACGGTGAGGAAGTACATCTCGTAGCGCAGCTGCGCGATCACGCTCAGCTCGTGCAGGATTTGCGTTTGCACATTGGCGGGCAGGCCTTGCGGATAGCGCCGCTGCGCGCCTTCATAGGTGAGCCGCTCCAGGCATTGGGCGGGCGTCTCGTTGTGGCCCACTACTTCCATCGGGTATTGGTAGCGAATTTCATCCAAGCTGAAGGTGCAGCGGTTGGCGATTTCTACGGTGGCCTCAAGCCACGCGCCGGGATAGATCTGGCTCAGGCGCTGGCGGCTGCGCAAATGCGCTTCTGCATTCGGCATGAGGGCGTGGCCGCATTGGTGTACCGGCAGGCCCTGGCGCACAGCGGTGATCACGTCGTGCAGTGGCT
>JAAFHN010000327.1 GCA_013298415.1 Comamonadaceae bacterium | reverse complement strand
CCCGGCGCGGCGTGAGTGGCACACCCATCTGGATGCCGAAGAAGTGTCGGTCTGTCTTGCGATAGGTCAAACCAAAACTCACATCGCCAAAGTCGCGCGACACGTCCACGCTGGGGCCACGGTCACCCGCCAGAAACTGCCCCGCGCCGACATTCACCGTCAGGTCGGCGCTAGGGATGTATCCGCTGGCATTGGCCCTGAGGTATTGGCGGTCGATCAAGGCTTTTCCACTCGAACGGGCAAGGCCGTCGGCTTGGAAGCTGCCAGCACGGAGACTGAACGTCCCGTCTACGCCCAACGGAAAGCGGCGGTTCAGCCAATGCGACTCGAGCGCTACCCCTGTGTACTGTTTGTCATTTTTTCCGACTGACACCAGGTGAAACAAGTCCTTGCCCGTCCAGCCTGCCCAGTGGACCATGGCGCTGGTGAGGCCTGACTCGGCATCTTGTCCGTAAAAGCCTTGTCCCTGCTCGAAGGCTCGGGTCGCGGCCGAATGGCTCGTTACAGACGCGCTGGCCATCAAGCGTCCGCTTGCAAGTGGCATCACGTCCCCGATGACCGTTGCGCGCAGAGATGCGGCGATGTCAACGGCGCCGAAGTCTGTTCCCCAAAAGGACCGCACGACCGGATCAAAACGCACAGTGACGGGCGCTGACGCCCTCGTATCCGTCGGGGGCGCGCGATCCGAAGTCTGACCCGCAGCCATCGAGATGTTCAGCTGGCTCGGCATGGCTGGCACGGGGCCGCCTTTGGCAAAGGTTTGCCAGGCCTCGCGTTGCGCATACACCTCGGCCACGGGAATGCCCCGAACCCTGAGCACCACAAAAATCTCCTTGACCTGGGGTGGCAAGGTCCGGCTCAAACTGGTCAGAGCGACGGCCAAACCGTCGAAGTGACTGTGCTTGTAGGCGCTGTTCTGGAGCGAGACTTTGGCGTATGCCCCGCCGACGTGCGCAGCAACCGAGTCGAAACCGAGGGTTTGCAAAGGGGCAACCGACTCTGCGTGCGCTCCATCGCCCGGGCGTGAGCTGGGCCAGTTGATCATCTCGCCGGTGTTGTCCATCGCGCGGCCATCGCGGCTGGCGTGAGCTGCAGGGCGGGGTGCCAGCGCGAAACGTAACCCCAATTGAAGGTCGGTCCTGGGTGGGGTGACCGGCGCCACCCGAGGATAACTCTTGGCCACAGTCCCAAACAGTTCGGGTTGGCCTGGCACAAACCTCAGCGGCGCCGAGGCCCTCGCACCGAGGGCCCGTTGATAGGGATCCACATCAGCCATCAGGTAAATAGGCTCTAACAAGGCCAGCTTTACCCCACCAAATGCGCCACTTTTGGCGAGCTTGTCTCGCTTGATGTACCCGATGCTGGAAGACAGCGGGCCCGTGTCCATCGTGAAGACGGAGTACGCCCCACGCAAAGCCACGGCTCCGCCCGCAACATCCTGCACACCGAAAGCAAGTCTCATGTTCTTGTCCGGCATGCGCACAAACTGAAACTTGAGGTTGCCGGATAGATCGCGGGGGCCGTTCAGGTTGAGTCCGGTTCGAGGATCAGAGTCCGTGTACTCGGCGAGCCGCCCCCCAATTTCAAAATTCTCGTAGGGCGTTGCCACAAACAGCGCGTTGCGGCCTGGAGGCGCGCCGCGCGAATCGAAGTTTGGATCGAAAGCCCTATTGACGGCGAAATCGAACGTGCCTGCTGGTGCGATGTCGGCAGTGGGAATGGTGAGGTAGCCGCTGGAGCCATATCGGTTCAGGCCGATACCGCCGAGGTAGGAGGAGCTGCGCAACACCTGGGCCTGCGCCACACTGCAAACGGCCATGCAGGCCAAGCCCACAAGCCCACAGCGACGCAAGTGTTCAGCAGCGCGAAGCTGGTTTCGAGATTTGGACATGGAATCCTCAGGCAGCGAATCTTCAACAAGTTGCATGAATTGTGCAGCCTTACTCGGACGGGTTTTCGGTTTGGCGCTCGCGATCCAACAGGCGTTGCATTGCCGCCAAAGCTGGCATGCCATCATGAAGCATTTGGTTCACAACTTGCGTAACGGGCATGCTCACACCGAGCGCCCTGGCCCGCTTGAGCACGGCTGGCGCGGCAAGCACGCCTTCGGCCACGTGGCCGAGCTGGGCCACGATGGTTGACAGGGGCGCGCCGCCCGCCAAGGCCAAGCCCACGCGGCGGTTGCGGCTCAGGTCGCCGGTGGCAGTCAGCAGCAAATCGCCCATGCCGCTCAAGCCCATGAAGGTTTCCGCTTTCGCGCCCATGGCGAGGCCCAAGCGGGTCATCTCAGCAAGGCCGCGCGTGAGCAAGGCGGCCCTGGCATTCAGGCCGAGGTTCAAGCCGTCTGACACGCCCGCTGCGATGGCAAGCACGTTTTTCACGGCGCCGCCGAGCTCCACGCCCGTGAGGTCAGCGTTGGCATACACCCGCAGCCGCGCGCCATGAAACGCCGCCACCATCACATCTCGCACCTGCGCGTCGGTGCTGGCTGCAACGAGTGCGCAGGGCAAGCCAGCGGCCACCTCTTGAGCGAAGCTCGGACCGCTGAGCGCGCCAACGCGAAGCTCTGGCGCCACGCGAGCTGCCACTTCGTGCAAGAGCTCAGCCTCGCCTTCTCGCCAAACCAAGCCTTTGCACAGCCAAACCACTGGTGTGCCAGCGCGCAACGCGGGCGAGGCTTGAAGAGCAGCGAGCCAAGCGGGTGCAGCGCCTGCTGGTGTGGCGATCACGACGAGGTCTGCTTGATTCAAGTCAGCACTGCCGGCCTCCAAACGATCGCTCAGAACAGCGCGCACGCCGAGCGCAGCGGGCAGAGCCACGCCTGGCAGGTACACGGTGTTCACCCGATCCCGTGCGAGGACTGCGGCAGCTCCATCAGCGCGCGCCCAGAGCGTCACCGAATGCCGCCCAGCGGCCTGGATTGCCAGGGCCGTGCCCCAAGCACCTGCGCCAATCACTATGATATTCATAGCATTACATGTAATAAATACTAGGACACATCTGGAAAAACACTCAAAATTCAGCTCTGAAATGCAAAACAGGCCCCGTCGGAGCCTGTTTTCGCTTCATCGGGGCCGCGTTTACGCGCTGGCGTCGTTTGCAGCCACTGCACCCTGTTCGGCAGCGGCTTGCTGGCGCTGGGCTTCGTACATGGCTTGGAAATTGATCTCGGCCAGATGCACGGGCGGAAATCCCGCGCGGGTGATCAGATCAGCCACGTTGCTGCGCAGGTAGGGATAAACAATTTGCGGGCAAGCGATGCCAAGTACGCCTTCCAGTTGCTCTTGTGGCATGTTGCGGATCTCGAAAATGCCCGCTTGGCGCACTTCGGCCAGGAACATGGTTTTGTCTTGCACCTTGGTCGTCACGGTCGCCATTACGCTGACCTCAAAAATGCCGTCTACCACCGATTTGGCATCCACCCCGAGCTGGATGTCCACCGCAGGCTGCTGCTGCTCCAAAAAAATGCCAGGGGAATTGGGCTGCTCCAACGAGGCCTCTTTCAGGTACATGCGCTGGATTTGAAACACGGCTTCAATGGGTTGATCTGCGGGAACGGGAGTTTGGTCAGACATGAATTTCTCGAAAATTTTTGGGGTTCATCAAAGCAAAGCCCGCAAAGAGCGGGCTTTGGCGGGCGGTCGCTCAATTATCTCAGGTTGATCTATGCCGCTTCCAGCAGCGGCATCAAGCCGCCCTTGCCATCGAGTGCAATCAAATCATCGCAGCCGCCCACGTGAGTTGATCCAATGAATATTTGCGGCACCGTGCGGCGGCCGGTGATTTGCATCATGTGATCGCGCTGAGCAGCGTCGGTGTCGATGCGGATTTCTTCGATGTGCTCTACGCCCTTGGATTTCAGCACCTGTTTGGCGCGAATGCAGTAGGGGCACACGGCGGTGGTGTACATCTTCACAGTTTGCATGACGATTCCTTCTTGACGGAGATAGGCCCGAAATGGGGACCGATCGGTTGGTTAGGCGCTGGCTTCA
>JAAFHN010000179.1 GCA_013298415.1 Comamonadaceae bacterium | reverse complement strand
ATGGTCCGAATCAAGATAAACCAAGCATCTGTCTTAGTATTTATTACATCTAGTGCTACGTTTTTTATAACATCATGCAAACCAGCATTTTGATCGCAGACGATGAAGAAGCCCCGCGCGAGGCGCTGCGCGCAGCCTTGAAGCGCCACTGGCCTCAGGCCCGCATCGTGGCCGCCGCCGAGCACGGCGTGGACGCTTGGGACAGCTTTTTGGAGCACGAGCCAGCCGCTTGTTTTCTCGACATCCAAATGCCGGGCCTGACAGGCATTGAAGTGGCGCAACGCATTGCCAACACGCACTTGCCCTGCGCTGTGGTCTTTTGCACCGCCTTCAACGACCACGCCCTGAAAGCCTTTGATGCAGGCGCGCTGGACTATGTGCTCAAGCCCATTGAGGACGCCCGCTTTGCGCAAGCAGTGGAGCGGGTGCAAGCCCGTTTGGCCGCACCGCAGGCTGCCAGTTTGCCCGCTGAAGTGCTGCGCCTGCTGGGCCAAAGCGCCGCGCGCAAGCCGCTGCGCACCCTGCAAGCCAGCATCGGCAAAGAAGTGCGCTTGATCCGGGTGGAAGACGTGGTTTATTTTGAGAGCGACAGCCGCTACACCCGGGTTGTGTATCACGCCGATGGCAAAGACGCCGAGGCCTTGATTCGCACGCCGCTGAAAGAGCTGCTGGCAAGCCTCGATGCAGAACAATTTTGGCAAGTGCACCGCAGCCTGATCGTCAACACCCACCACATTGCCAGCGCCGTGCGTGTGGACGAAAACAACATGCACCTGGCCCTGCGAGGGCGTGAGCAGACCTTACCCGTTTCTCGCGCGTTTCAAAGCCTTTTTCGAGGTCAGTAAAGCAAGCTTGCCGCCCTACACTGCGGCGCATGACCCTTGCGCAAGACTTCGCCGCGCTGCGCTGGCTGCTGCTTTCTCCGCCGCTTTTGGCCGATGCCGCCATGCCAGAAGGCGTGGCTGTGCAGCGCTTCAGCGCTGACGAGGCTGCCTGCATCGCAGCTTGGCTGAATGCCCTTGAGGCCCATCCCCAACCGCTGGTCGAACACCTCGCTCAGGCGCGTGCGAACGCTGGCGGCATCCACGCACCCGGCAGCGAGCCCCTGCGCCTGGGCCGCTTGGCCGAGCGGCTGCTGGAGTTTTTCTTAGCGCGCGGCCCGCTGCACCGCCTGATCGGCCACAACCTGCCCGTGCGCGCTACGTCAACCGAAGGCGACCGCACCACCGACCGCACCACCAAAGGCGAAATCGATTTCTTGCTGCACAGCACCAGTGGCACGGCCTTACATTGGGAGCTCGCCGTGAAGTACTTTTTGTGCCGCGCTGAAGCAGATACAGCCACCGCCAGCGACTACATCGGCCCCGATGCGGCCGAGACTTTTGATCACAAGCTTCACAAAATCACGCGCCGCCAGTTGCAGCTCAAAGCTCCCCCGCCCTTCGATGTGCAGGCTTGGCAGCCCGAGGCCTATGTGCGCGGCTGGATGTTTTACCGCTTGGGCAGACCGATCCCGCATTGCAACGAGCTCGCGGCAGACCACTTGCGCGGCTGGTGGTTGCCGCTTGACGAATGCGGTGCGCTGCCAGCAGGTGCGCGCTACACCGAGCTGCCACGCGGGGCCTGGATGCCGCCGCATCAGCAAAACAGCGGCGAAGGCCTGTGGGCTGCATCTGAAGTGGCGCAAGCCTTGGCCGAGCGCTGGCGCGGCCAGTCGCTCAACACCCCGAGCTTGCACCCCTTTGCCCGCATCCAGCGCGCCCAGCGAGCCTCGCAAAAGCCAAGCGCCAGGCTGATCGTGGCGATGCGAGAGGCCCAGGGGCAGTGGCTGGAAGCAGCGCGCTACTTCGTTGCGCCGCCTTGAGTTTGCTCGCTACTCAAACCCCGCTCAGCGCAGCTGCGCAGGCTGCGAATCCCGCAGCTCGGCCGCAAAAGCCTCTTCTGGTGAAAACACCAAGCGCTGGCGCGACACGAACACAAAGTACGCCATCGCCACGCCGTACCAAACCAGCACCCAGACAAGCGCCTTTTGATAAGCCGGTGTGCTCAGCTGCACCACGATCACCACCACTGCAATCGCAAGCGTGAGCCAAGCCCCAGCAGAGCCCAGCGGGCTTTTGAACGGCCTTTGCAGCTCGGGCGCATTGCGCTTGAGCACCAAATACGACAGCGCCTGCATCACATAGCTCAACATCGCGGCGAACACCGTCATGTTCAACAGCGTGGCACCAATTTCCGCGCCTGCACGCTCGGCGCCCAAGCTGAACCACAGCACCAGCATCACGCTGAGGCCCACCAAGCTGCCAGCCGCGAGCGCCACATGCGGTGTTTTGAATCGCGAGTGCGTGAGCGAAAGCACGCGGGGAAAGTAGCCAGCGCGGCTGAGCGAATAAATCTGCCGCCCTTTGGCAAACAAGATGGCATGAAAGCTGGCCACGAGCCCGAGCACAGCCACCAAGCCCAGCGCAACCGTGACCGCGCTACTTGCCCCGAGCAGCGCCTTCAAGCCATCCAGCAAAGGTTCGCCCGAGCTGCCCAATTTGTGCGCACCCACGCCAGGAATCGCAGGGTTCAGCCACACCACCAGCGCGGCAGACGCACAAAGCGTGGCCATCGCCGCCAAGATGCCTCGGGGCATGTCGCGCGTGGGCGCAACCGATTCTTCGGCCGCCAGCGGCAATTGCTCAATCGCTAAAAAGAGCCACACGGCAAAGGGCATTGCGGCCAGCACAGCCATACCGCCCATTGGAAACCAAGGCCCGCCGCCGCCTTCGATCACCTTGCCGCCTGCTCCCACATTCAAGGCCCAGCGGGCGAAGTCAATCTGCGGCAATGCCATCGCCCAAAACACGATCAAGCAAGCAAGCGCAGCGAACGTGACCACCACCGTCACGCGAAAACTAAGCGCCACGCCCACCACGTTGAGCAGCACGAAGAGCACATAGCTGCCCAACCACCACAGGGGCTGGGCTGCCAGCGGCGTGCCGAAGAGGCCGCTCAAGTAAGAACCCATGAAAAACGCGATCACCGCAGGCGTGAGCACGTATTCCACGTTTTCCGCCATGCCGGTGAGAAAGCCTGCCCAAGGCCCCATGGCCGAGCGCGCAAACGAGTAAGCACCGCCGGTGTGCGGCATGGCGGCTGAGAGCTCGGCCAGGCAAAACGTGAGTCCCGTGTACATCAGCGCGATCAAGAGCGCGGCCAGCGCCATGCTGCCAAAGCCCTGCGCCAGGCCCAAATTCCAGCCTGAGAAATGGCCAGAGATCACCGCGCCCACGCCCAGCGCCCACAGGCTCCACACGCCCGCGTAGCGCGCCAAGCCGCGCCGCGCGAAGTAGCCCGGCGCGACGAATTCGTAGCCAACTGGTGCTTTTGCCATGCCGATCAGTCCAATCCCAGAATCTGTGTTTGGCATTGTTGACGGGATGGGGCTGCGTTGCAAACGGCCAATCACGCGTTCGATGCAAAGAGTGGCGCAATCTACAGCGCTGGATGCACGGCGTGCGGCGAAAACTCGCCCAGGGATCGACCAACGAAAAAGCGCGCTTGGAAAATCCGAAGCGCGCTATATCATTGATCCTGCTCAATGGCGAAATCATTTGCCTATTGACATGGTGCCCAGGAAGGGACTCGAACCCCCACGACTCTCATCGCTAGTACCTGAAACTAGTGCGTCTACCAATTCCGCCACCTGGGCTTTCAGGAACAGAGGATTCTATCAAAACTTCAGAACATTCCCCAAACCCCTTCGGTGAAATCGAAGGCATCGTGATCGGCCACCGAGATGGCCACGGCTTTGTGCAGCGCGAAGATGGCGAAGCCGATTTGTATTTGCCCGCTGGCGAGATGCGCGCCGTGATGCATGGCGACAAAGTACGCGCCCGCGTGCTGCGGCTCGACCGCAAAGGCCGAGCCGAGGGCAAGATCACCGAAATCATCGCTCGCCCCAGCGTGCCCATCATCGGCAGGCTCTTGCAGGAATCGGGCGTGTGGGTGGTGGCCCCCGAAGACAAGCGCTACGGCCAAGACATCTTGGTGCCCAAAGGCGGCCTGGGCACGAACGATCCGCTCAAGCTCGTGGGCAAAGTGGTGGTGGTGCAACTCACTGAAGCCCCCTCGCTTTACGGCCAGCCGGTGGGTCGCATCACCGAAGTGCTGGGCGAGATTGACGACCCCGGCATGGAAATCGAAATTGCCGTGCGCAAATACGGCGTGCCCCATGTGTTCTCAGCCGAAGCGGAGGCGATTGCGAAAGCACTGTCTGCCAAAGTGCTGGTGAAAGACAAAAAAGACCGCGTGGACTTGACCGATGTGCCGCTCATCACCATCGACGGCGAAGACGCACGCGACTTTGACGATGCCGTGTACTGCGAGCCTTACGACATTCCCATCGAAGGAGCCGCGAAGTCCAAGCGCGGCAAAGCGAGCATGCCAGCGACCGAGCCCGGCTGGCGCTTGATCGTGGCCATTGCCGATGTGTCGCACTACGTGAAAAGCGGCAGCGCCCTCGATGAAGACGCTTACGACCGCGCAACCAGCGTGTATTTTCCGCGCCGCGTGATTCCCATGCTGCCCGAAAAAATCAGCAATGGCTTGTGCAGCTTGATGCCTGAGGTGGATCGCCTGTGCATGGTCTGCGACATGGTGGTCACCGCCGAAGGCAACGTGCACGCCTACCAGTTCTACCCCGCCGTGATGCACAGCCATGCGCGGATGACTTACACGGAAGTGGCCGCCATCTTGGCCCATGCGAGCGGCCCCGAAGCCGCCAAACGCAAAGCCCTCGGTTTTGACGCCTTGCCGCACCTGGAAAACATGCACGGCGTGTGGCGCGCCCTGCTCGGCTCGCGCCACCGCCGGGGCGCGGTGGATTTCGAGACGACTGAGACCTACATCGTGTGCGACGACGCAGGCAAGATCGAAAAAATCGTGCCCCGCACCCGCAACGATGCGCACAAAATCATCGAAGAAGCCATGCTGGCCGCCAACGTGTGCGCCGCAGACTTCATTGCCCAAAATGGCCAAGCCGCGCTCTATCGCGTGCACGAAGGGCCCACGCCACCAAAGCAAGAAGCCTTGAAGCAATACCTGCGCGCAGTGGGTGTGGGATTGAGCATTTCAGACGATCCCAAGCCCGCCGAATTTGCGGCAATTGCGGAGGCCACCAAAGACCGCATCGATGCAAAACAGATCCACACCATGCTCTTGCGCAGCATGAGCCAAGCGATCTACACGCCCATCAACAGCGGTCATTTCGGCTTGGCTTACGAAGCCTACGGGCACTTCACGAGCCCGATTCGGCGCTACCCGGACTTGCTTGTGCATCGCGTGATCAAAGCCATCTTGGGCCACACCAAATACCGTTTGCCCGAGCTGCCCCCCTTGAGCGATGGCGCGCAAACGCTTGCTCGCCGCATGGCCTTGCGCGGCAAGCAAAACGCGCTGGCACTCGCGGATCGCGGCCCTGGCCACGCTCACCTTGCGGCTGGCAAAGCAGCAGCGCGCGCTGCGAAAGCCAGCGCTGCAGGGGGAGATCAGGCCGAGAAATGGGTGCAGGCGGGCCTGCATTGCAGCGCCAACGAGCGCCGCGCCGACGAAGCCAGCAACGACGTGCAAGCCTGGCTCAAGTGCCGCTACATGAAGGGCCACTTGGGCGAAGAATTCAGCGGCGCAGTCACGGCTGCCACGAGCTTTGGCCTCTTTGTGTTGCTCGACGAGATGTATGTGGAAGGCTTGATCCACATCAGCGAGCTGGGCGGCGAATACTGGAAGTTTGACGAAGCCCGCCAAGAACTCAGAGGCGAGCGCACAGGCATCCGCTACGGCATCGGCGCACGGCTGCGCGTGCAAGTGAGCCGTGTGGATTTGGATGGCCGAAAGATCGATTTCCGCATGGTGCGGGAAGACGCATTGGCGAAGCCGAATGGCGGTGGCGGTGGCGGTGGCGGTGGCAGCAGCGTGGCAAAACCCATCGCCAGCTTCAGCGAACCCTTCGGAAAAGCCCAAGGCGACGCGGCCTCAACCACCGCCGCCCCACGCAAACGCAAGCCCAGCCTCGACAAGTCTGGCATCGGCAAATCAGGCCTGAAAGCAGACGCC
>JAAFHN010000664.1 GCA_013298415.1 Comamonadaceae bacterium | reverse complement strand
CGCCAACTATGCGGATGTGCTGGAGCAAAACGGCGAGGCCGCTGTGGCGCTGCGCATGCGCCGCCATGTGCAACTGCTGCTCAACGCCACGATTGCGGCGGTGCTGAACAAACCCGCAGCCAATTTGAACGCTGAAGACGCACAAGCCATCGTAGTGCGCGCGCGGCAGCAGGGCTTTCGCAGCGCTTCCGAGCAGCAATTGGCGTTGCAGCGCTTGGGCTTCATCGCAGCGGGTGGCACGGGTGCAGACCAGTTCCCCAAAAACCTGCAACAGCAAGCCGATGGCGTGATTTTGAATAACGCACTCGCCCAGTCACAGCTTTCCAGCGCCCGCGCCTGGCTCTGGCAGCGGCAAAAGCAGCGGCAAGAAGGGGCTGACTACGCCAGGCTCGCCGTGGCCTTGACTGAAGGCGACACAGCCACGCTCGATGAGCTGATGGAGTCTTCCGCCCGCAAGTTCCAGCGACTGGATCGGCACAACGCGTATCGCCAAATTCACAAAGACAAGCTGGCACTCGCGGAGGCCGTGGCACTCAGCGAGCGCGGCGAAGCGCCCAACAATGAAGAGTTGCAAGCCAGCATCGATGAACTCTCGCGCAAGCATGCTTCCAGGCTGCGGGCCACCCTCACCCAACAGCGCGATACCAGCCTCAGTACAACGCGCAAGAGCCTGCAAGCACACGCGGCTATGTCGGAAATCCTGCAGCTCAAAGCCGAATGGCACTTGGGAAAAGTGCAAGCCAACAGCGCATCGCTTGCCGAGCGGCGCGCGAGCCTGAGCTTGGCCTACGCAAAGCCCTTCGAAGCAGCGAGCATTGAGCTGCTGGCGCGCGCAACCGGGGCGGCGAACGGCGGTGGCAGTGGCGGCGCACCCAACTCCGCAGGCCTTGCCCTGCAGTACAGCAAGCAACTCGCAGGGGACTGGCAGGTGCGAGCGCAAATCCAAGTGCGTGCGCCGGGCGGCGACAGTGCGCTTCAGCGGCTCGTGGCCACACAAAGCGGCGCGCAGATTCAAGTCGGCTGGCAAGCAGCGCCCGACCTGAAGCTCGATGCGCAGTTCAATACCCAACGCCTGCGAAGCGTTTTTGGGCCATCACTTGGCAAGGTGCAAGTGGCCCAACTCTCAGGCAGCTACGCCCTGCGCAGAGCCTACCCAGATTGGACTGCACAGCTGCAGCTCCAGCGGGTATTGGCGCAAAGCACGAACGCCCCGCTGGATTCCGCCACTGCGCAACTGCTCGCACCGCTCGTAGGCCCAGGCGTGAACGCCGCGAGCATCGTGGGCCAAAGCAACACCAGTTTGGGCGTATCGCTCGGCTACGGTATTTCGCAGCGGGGCGACGCCGCACCGGGGCCTGGATCACCGTATGCCAGGCGGTTTCGACCGTATGGCGAGCTGGGTGCGCAGATTCGTTTGAGCCCCAGCGGGGGCAGCAACGCAACCGCGCCACTGATGCGCCTCGGCGCGCGGGGCGCGATACTTGGGCCAGATCAATTGCATCTGGGTTTGGAAGTGAGGCCGCAGCGCGATGGCGCGAGCAGCCGGGAATGGACAATGAGCTATGAATACATGGGTAACTGATGCGAAGCAACTGCGCCGACTCGCGTTCGGCCTTGCGGCCGGGGCCTTGGCGCTGCTGAGCGCGTGCGGGGTGACCCAGGCCAACCGCATGGCCGCAGCGATTGGCGCGCAGGACACGGTGGCCTTGCTGCCCATCGTGAACCACACTGACGTGCCCCAGGCGGGATTGCGCGGCGAGGCCCTCGTGGAAGCCACGCTGCGCAGCAGAGGCTTGAAGCAATTGCAGATCTATCCGCCGCAGCTCAACCCCGAGACGCTCTTTGAGCCCAGCGAGCGAAAGGCCCAGTTGGAAGCGGAAAAATGGGCCAAGGCGCAAAACATGCGCTACGCCGTTTACGGCTCGGTAGAAGAGTGGCGTTACAAGATCGGCGTGGACGGTGAGCCCGCCGTCGGATTCACATTTCATGTGAAGGATTTGCG
>JAAFHN010000408.1:1064-3363 GCA_013298415.1 Comamonadaceae bacterium | reverse complement strand
GTTGGCGCGCATCCAGGCAAACATGTGGGAGAGCTCGCGCACCGGCAAGGCTGCGCCCACGGCAACCGCGAATTCGTATTCGGTCACGGCGCTCACGGCCACGAAATCTTTCTTTGGGTCGTACTTCAAGTTGTTGAGCACCAGCGGGGCCACGGCCATCACGGCGGGGTTGCCGATCATCAGCGTGGGCTGATCGGCAGGCGTGCCCACGAGCTGCTGCGCGGCCAAGCGGCCGCCTGCGCCCGTGCGGTTTTCTACGATCACCGTGCGGCCCAAAATCGCCTGCATGCGGTCGGCCACAAAGCGCGCGGCTTTGTCGGATGAGCCGCCCGGCGGGTAGCCCACGATCACTTTGATCGGCGCGGTGGTTTGGGCCAGCGCGGGGGCTGCGACCGCTGCGAGCGCAGCGCTGCCAGCGGCAAGCAACTGGCGGCGGGTGGAAAGGGTTTGGGCTGGCGTGTTCATGATGCGGTCTCCTCGTTCAGCCCGCATTGTGATGTGTGATGTGAGGCCCGCTGTCACGCCCAAACAAGCCTCAAACTGGATAAACCTTCACAGGCCGGGTGGCCACCGGAAAGCCTGCTGCGCCGAGTGTGTCGGCAATCGCCTTGTTCGTGTCGAAATACACCTGCCAGTAGTGATCGGTGTGGCAGTACGGGCGCACGGCGAGCTTGGGGCCAAACTCGTTGAAGTCGATGATTTCCACATCGACTGCCGGCTCGGTTTTGATGTTGGGCACTTTGGCCACAGCTTCGCGCAGCAGCCCAATCGCCTTGTGCACGTCTGCGCTGCCTGCAAGTTGCGCCGCCAAATCCACGCGGCGAAAGCCGTTGAACGAGAAATTTTTGATGTCGCCGCCCATGATCTTGGAGTTGCCCACCAAGGTTTTCACGTTGTCTGGCGTGTTGATGCCGCTGCCAAAAAGGCCGATTTCCACAACGGTGCCTTCTACGCCGCCTGCGCTCACGTAGTCGCCCACTTTGAAGGGCCGAAGCACGAGCAAGAAGATGCCCGCCGCGAAGTTTGAGAGGAGTCCACTCCAAGCCGCGCCAATCGCCACACCAGCGCCCGCCACCAGGGCTGCAAAAGTGGTTGTTTCCACGCCGAAGTAGCCCAGCAAGGCCACCACCAGCGCGATGTTGAGCGCCACACTCACGAGGCTCACCAAGTAGCGCTGCACCGTCGGGTCCAGCTCTTGCCGGGTCATCGCCGCGCCGATCAATCGGCAAGCCCAGCCAATCAGCCAGCGCCCAATGATGAAGGCCACAATCGCCCCGGCACCTTGAGCCCAAACGCCACCAAAATCGGCTGCGCCTGCGCCATCCATCCAGTCAATTTGCTGCCATCCATCGCACACCTCCAAGGTTGTCAATCAATGGCTTGCAGTCTAAGCCGCAGGGTGCAGCGCAGCGGCCACGCTGGCGTGCGCTGCGTCACAAGCGCGCTGGATCGATCGGCGGCCTGATCGCTCACGCTGTTGCCGCGGCCAGCGCCTTGAGTTTTGGCAGGGCCTGCATGGTGTTGTGCCAATTGGCGGCTTGCAGCTCCTCAGTGGAGATGCCGCGAAGCTCGGCCAAGGTTTCAGCAATGCGCGGCAATTGGCTTGGCGTGTTGACGCCTTGAGGTATGCCTGCGTTGCGTTCGGCTGCGGTGCGGTAGAGCCACTGCGGTGGGATGTCGGGGCTGTCGGTTTCCAGCACGATGGCCGAGAGCGGCAAATCTTTGGCGAGCGCGCGCAGTTGCGTGGCCTGCGGGAAGGTGAGCGCGCCGCCAAAGCCGAGCTTGAAGCCGCGATCCAAGAACTGGTTGGCCTGGGCGAAGCTGCCGTTGAAGGCGTGCGCAATGCCGCCGCTCACTTCAATTTGCCGCAGATGCTTTAGGAGTAGATCCGCGCTTCGTCGCACGTGCAAGATCACGGGCAGGCCCGCGTCTCGGGCCAGCTTCAATTGGGCGCGGTAGATCGCTTCTTGCTTGGCCAGCGCGGCAGGCTCGCGCAGGGCTGGCACGAACAGATCAAGACCAATTTCACCGACGGCCACCAAGCGCGGGTCATCGGCCTGCGCCTTGAGGGCGTGGGCAAGCAAGTCCAAATCGCTGGCCTGCGACTCAGGGGTGTACATCGGGTGAATGCCGAGCGCGTAGGCCCAGCCCAGCTTGTGCGCGAGGGTTCGCACCGCATCGAAGTTCGCCACCTCCACGGCTGGGATCACACCCAGCGGTACGTCACAGATGGCTCGCATCAGAATATGTTGCGCAAGATCAGAGCCGGTGAAGCGTTGCTGATGAAAGGTCCGATTGA
>JAAFHN010000408.1:0-1054 GCA_013298415.1 Comamonadaceae bacterium | reverse complement strand
TGCGCGCGCAGCAGCTCGGGCGCATCCAGGTGCGCGTGGGTGTCGATCCAGGTGAATGGCGGCGCAGCGCTTGAGGTATTTCTCACGGTGCCGACAGCATAATGGCTCAGCACAAAAGAAGGGCCAAACATGTCATTCACCACCGCCAGCCACGCACCGCTTGTGATCGATGTGGCGGGGCTCACGCTCACCGATGTGGATCGCCAGCGGCTTCGGCATCCCCTGGTGGGCGGCATCATTTTGTTTGGCCGCAATTGGCAAGATCGCGCGCAGCTCACTCAGCTTTGCGCTGACATCAAGGCCACGCGCCCGGATGTGCTGATTGCGGTGGATCACGAAGGCGGCCGTGTGCAGCGCTTCAAGACCGATGGCTTCACGCCGATTCCCTTCATGCGCACGCTCGGCGAGCTGTGGAGTAAGCCCAAAGGCGATCCCGCCGCCAATGCTTTAGCCGCCAGCGATGTGGCGAGCGCTTGCGGTTTTGTGATGGGCGCGGAGCTGCGCGCTTGCGGTGTGGACCTCACTTTCGCCCCCGTGCTCGATTTGGATTGGGGCGGCTCGAGTGTGATCGGCGCACGCGCTTTCTCGCCCGATGCCCGCGTGACCAGCGTGCTTGCCAAGTCGGTGATGCACGGCCTTTTGCTCGCCGGCATGCACAACTGCGGCAAGCACTTTCCCGGCCATGGATTTGTGAAAGGCGACTCGCATCACGAGATTCCGGTGGACAAACGCAGCCTGAAAGCCATCTTGGCCGACGATGCCGCGCCCTACGCATGGCTTTCGCAAAGCATCACCGCCGTGATGCCCGCGCACGTGATCTACCCCAAGGTCGACGGCAGGCCCGCAGGCTTTTCCAAACGCTGGCTGGGCGACATCTTGCGCGATCAGCTCAAATTCACGGGCTGCGTGTTTTCAGACGACTTGAGCATGGCCGCTGCGCGCTTGATCGATGGCAAGCACGTGAGCTACACGGAAGCTGCCACTGTAGCCCTCAATGCGGGCTGCGACATGGTGCTGCTGTGCAACCAAAGCGTGGGCGATGGAGCCGCGATCA
>JAAFHN010000350.1 GCA_013298415.1 Comamonadaceae bacterium | reverse complement strand
ATCGGGATAGTCGATGCTCCTTAGTCCTTCGCGCAGGGTACGCACGACTTCAGGCACTACCTGTACCAAGCGAGCCGGGTTTTTGCGCGCGCGCTTGGTTTGCACGCTCCACACCAGGTTGTCCGCCAACTGATCAAAGCGCTCGGCTGCAGGTGCGTTTTGCATCTTGCGTTCTGCGAGTACTTGTGCCCAGGGGCCACAGAGAAAGTGGCCCACAGAGGCAGGCGTTTTCACCTGCTCCAGTTTGGCGCGGAATTCCGTGCCGATGTGTTGGGCGAGCAAATTGCGCTGCTCGATGTGCAAGAGTTGCTTGGCCGTTTCCTCCTGGCGAATTCGATCAGCTTCGTCTTGCGCGGCCCAAGTGGATTGCAAAAGCTCTTGCGCTGCCGTGAATGCCGCGATCACGTTGTCACTGGGTTGGCTGAGCGAGCCCACCACGAGTTTCACCGACTGGTAGTAGTCGGAAAACCCAAAATCTTGCGTGGACGAAAAGCCCAAGCTGCGATTGGCGATGGCTTCGATCATGCGGCGCGCTGCATGATCGCGCTCCGCGAAGAAGCGCTGATCTTTGTTGCCAAGCGCCACCAGTTGCGGCTCGAGTTGTTGGAGCAACTGGCGCACGGGAGGCAGCAAGCGCTCGTCTTGCGTCAAGTTTTCCACCATCAAGCGGATCACCTCTGTGCCAAGGTGCTTGCCGAGTTGTTTGCCCAGGCGCAGCTCCACGGCCAAGGCCTTTTGCCGGGCGGCCTCTTGGGGGCTTGCAGGCCCAGCCTTTGCGCGCTCGCTCAAACGATGCAAAAGCTGATCGACTTGCTGCATGTCTTGCAGCGCAATCATCGATGCCGGCACCGTGTGCAAAAAATCTTTGCCGCCGAAGGATCCCAGGAGCGAGGCCAGATGCGGCTGCTCGGTTTCGAGCTGACCAGTGAGCAGTTTGCGCAAGCGGTCCAGCGTGAGCAAGGTTTTGGCCAGCGGCGATTCTGTTGCTGCCACGGGTTTTGCGTTTGGCCCACTCTCAGACAGATTCAGGCCCGCTGGCTCGACGCCTGCGGATTTCAGCCAATCCATGTTTTGCTTGTAGAGCTTCGCCAGCGCCATGCCGAGGTAGCCAGCTGCTGCCGTGAGCAATTGTTCGCGCGCCGTGCCGCTGGGCACGTGTTGATCCAGGGCATGCGACAACGCGTCGCGCAGGGCAGAGGCAAATACGACGGGTCGAACAGGGTTTAAGTGCGGCTGCACCGATACCCAACCGAGCAGGGCACTCATCATCGCGTGGGTTTGCGGCAGAAGCTCGGCCACGCAGCGGTCCAGGTCTTCGCACACCCGAGCCAGCTCAATGTTGGCGTCGAGCTCGTCTTCCTCCAAAAACTTCAAGTCTTCGTAGGTCACGGCTTTTTGCTCGGTGGCGTCCATGCCTGGGCCTTCGAACATGCCCTTGTGCAAGCTGCGGCGAAACTGATCTTTCACCTGCGCGCGCTCGCGCACGATGATTTCCACGAGTGGCCGCAAATTGGTGGCATCCATGCCCACGGAGAGCGCCACCGCACCACGCACGCTGAGCGCTAGCCCCTCGACGATGCCGTCCATCAAGGTGTCGGCCTGCGCCATGAAGGTGTCAAGCACCTCGTGCAGCGAAGGCTTGTTCAGCGTTTTCTCATTGGAAAACGCAGAGATGATGCCGGAGGAGCGACCGTTTGACTTGCTCATGATCGCAGTTTGCATCAAAAAGCTGGCGATTCCCCGACGCTGCGTCGGCCACTACACCGTTCGCGCCCCGGTACCGCTTTACTTGAGCGCTTTGTAGCGCACCCGCTTGGGCCGCGCGCCATCTTCACCGAGGCGTCTTTTCTTGTCGGCCTCGTACTCTTGGTAATTGCCATCGAAATACACCCAATGGCTGTCGCCTTCGCAAGCGAGGATGTGGGTGGCGATGCGATCCAAAAACCATCGATCGTGGCTGATCACGAGCACGGAGCCTGCGAATTCGAGCATGGCATCTTCGAGCGCGCGCAAGGTTTCCACATCGAGGTCGTTGGAGGGTTCGTCGAGCAACAACACGTTACCGCCTGTTGCCAGCGTTTTCGCCAAATGCAAGCGCCCGCGCTCGCCGCCTGAGAGGTTGCCCACGCGCTTTTGCTGGTCGCCGCCCGAGAAGTTGAAGCGGCCGCAGTACGCGCGGCTCGGCACCACGAACTTGCCGATGGCCAAGTTGTCCAGCCCGCCGGAGATTTCTTCCCATACGGTCTTGCTGCCGTCTAAGTCGTCGCGAGATTGGTCCACGAAGGCCATTTGCACGGTGGAGCCGATCTCCACGGTTCCCGTATCGGGCGTCTCCTTGCCCGTGATCATTTTGAACAGCGTGGATTTGCCCGCGCCATTCGGCCCGATGATGCCCACGATGGCACCTGCCGGGATCTTGAAGCTCAGGTCGTCGATCAGCATGCGATCGCCAAAGCTCTTGCTCACGCCTTTGAACTCGATCACGTTGGCACCCAAGCGCTCTGCAACGGGGATGAAAATCTCTTGCGTCTCGTTGCGTTGCTGGTATTCGTGGCTGGCGAGCTCCTCAAAGCGCGCGATGCGGGCCTTGCTCTTGGCTTGGCGGCCTTTCGGGTTTTGGCGCACCCACTCCAGCTCCTTTTTGAGGGCTTTTGCGCGCGCTTCTTCGCCTTTTTTCTCTTGCGTCAAGCGATTCGTTTTTTGGTCGAGCCAGGTGCTGTAGTTGCCCTTCCATGGAATGCCGCTGCCGCGATCCAATTCCAAAATCCATTCGGCCGCGTTGTCTAAGAAGTAGCGGTCGTGGGTGATGGCGACAACGGTGCCAGGAAAACGTGCCAAAAACTGCTCCAACCACTCCACGGATTCCGCATCCAAGTGGTTGGTGGGCTCATCGAGCAGCAGCATGTCGGGCTTGGAAAGCAGCAATTGGCACAGAGCCACGCGGCGCTTCTCACCGCCTGAGAGCACGCCTACTTTTGCGTCCCACTCAGGCAAGCGCAGCGCATCGGCTGCGATTTCCAGCGCGTGGCCCGTGTCGTCGCCCGCCGTGGCGATGATCGCTTCCAGCTCAGCTTGCTCGGCGGCGAGTGCGTCGAAGTCGGCGTTTTCTTCGGCGTAGGCGGCGTACACGGCTTCCAGGCGCTCTTTGGCGGCGTTCACTGCGCCCATGCCGATTTCAACGGCCTCGCGCACGGTGTGTTCAGGATCGAGTTTGGGCTCTTGGGGCAGGTATCCGATCTTCAAATTCGGCATCGGGATCGCTTCGCCTTCGATCTCCGTGTCAATCCCCGCCATGATTTTGAGCAGGGTCGATTTGCCCGAGCCGTTCACGCCCAGCACGCCGATCTTGGCTCCGGGAAAGAAGCTCAAGGAGATGTCTTTCAAGATCTGCCGCTTGGGCGGCACGATCTTGCCGACCTTATTCATCGTGTAAACGTATTGCGCCATGCTATTTTTTCTGTAGTAAAAAAGTGAGGAAACACTAGGACAGAGGGGCGAAAACACTCGAAATCGACCCAAAACCTGCGACAATCGAGCTGCCGCAGCACCTAGCTGCCCGCATTCGGCTTGCTGCACAGATGCAGCGCCACACCAAGATGCTGGGCTTTTTGTCTGCACCCCCAAGCGGCGATGTGCAGGCGTTTCAATGATTTTATGAGCTTCGATACCCTTGGGCTGCTTCCTGCCCTGATGAAAGCCGTGCGTGAGCAAGGCTACGAGACACCTACCCCCATTCAACAACAAGCCATCCCCCTCGTGATGCAAGGCCGCGACGTGCTCGCGGGCGCGCAAACAGGCACGGGCAAAACCGCAGCCTTCACTCTCCCCACC
>JAAFHN010000049.1 GCA_013298415.1 Comamonadaceae bacterium | reverse complement strand
AGAGGCTTGTTTGGGCATACGGTGGCGTGAGCGTCAGGCCATCACAGCTGGCGAGCGATCTCTTTGATCTCAAAGAATTCGAGCTGATCGCCTTCTTCGATGTCGTTGTAGCCGCGCAAATTCAAGCCGCACTCGAAGCCTTCTTTGACTTCTCGCACGTCGTCTTTGAAGCGCTTCAAGCTCTCGAGCTCGCCAGTGAAGATCACCACGTTGCTGCGCAGCAAGCGCACGCGCGCACTGCGACGCACCAAGCCTTGCGTGACCATACAGCCCGCGATTGCGCCGACCTTGGAAATGCGGAACACCTGGCGGATTTCCGCCGTGCCCAACACTTCTTCCTTTTGCTCCGGCGCAAGCATGCCGCTCATCGCCGCTTTCAGTTCATCCACGGCGTCGTAAATGATGTTGTAGTAGCGCAGATCAACACCGTTGTGTTCGGCCAGTTTGCGCGCGCCTGAATCGGCACGCACGTTGAAGCCGATCACCACAGCCTTGGAAGCAATTGCCAAGTTGACATCACTTTCGCTGATGCCACCGACACCTGCGTAGACCAATTGGACCTTCACCTCGGCGGTGCTCAGTTTGATCAAGGAGCCCGCTAAAGCCTCCTGCGATCCCTGCACATCGGCCTTGATAATCACAGGCAGGGTCTTCACTTCACCCAGCGACAAATCCGCAAACATGTTCTCCAGCTTGGACGCTTGTTGCTTTGCCAGTTTGGTGTCGCGGAACTTGCCTTGACGGTATGTGGCGATCTCGCGCGCGCGGCGCTCATCCGCCAGCACCATGAAGTCATCACCCGCTTGCGGCACTTCTGTCAGCCCCTGCACTTCAACCGGGATGGACGGGCCTGCACCTTTCGTGGGTTTGCCGTTTTCATCCAGCATCGCGCGCACGCGGCCCCAGCTGGAACCAGCAAGGATCACATCACCCGTTTTCAAAGTGCCTGATTGAACCAGCACCGTGGCAACAGGGCCTCGGCCTTTGTCCAGACGGGCTTCGATGACCACGCCTTTTGCCATTGCGTCGATTGGCGCACGAAGCTCAAGCACTTCAGCCTGCAAAAGCACTTGCTCAAGCAGTTCATCGACGCCTTGCCCAGTGCGCGCAGACACGGCAACGAAGGGCGAATCGCCGCCAAATTCCTCTGGAACCACCTCTTCGGCCACCAACTCGCTGCGCACGCGCTCAATATTGGCATCGGGCTTATCGATCTTGTTGATGGCAACCACGATGGGCACCTTGGCCGCCTTGGCGTGCTTGATGGCCTCTTTGGTTTGCGGCATGACGCCATCGTCTGCCGAGACAACCAAAATCACGATGTCGGTTGACTTGGCACCTCGAGCGCGCATTGCGGTAAAGGCTTCGTGGCCCGGCGTGTCCAGGAACGAAATCATGCCGCGCTGGGTTTCCACATGGTACGCACCGATGTGTTGCGTGATGCCTCCCGCCTCGCCCGCCGCCACTTTCGCCCGGCGGATGTAGTCGAGCAAGGAGGTCTTGCCATGATCCACGTGGCCCATGACCGTAACCACAGGGGCACGCGACACGAGCTCTGCATCAGTTGCGCTCTTTTCTTCTTCGGTGAACGCTTCGGGATCATCGAGCGCGGCCACCACAGCCTTGTGGCCCAGCTCCTCGACCAAGATCATCGCGGTGTCTTGATCCAGCGACTGGTTGATGGTCACCATCTGGCCGAGCTTCATCAGTTGCTTGATGATCTCGCTGGCTTTGATCGACATCTTGTGCGCCAAATCAGCCACGGTGATCGTTTCGGGCACATGCACCTCAAGCACCCGGACTTCCGTTGGAGCGCTCGAACGGTCATCGCGGTCGTCGCGGGCGTCTCCGCGTCGCTTGGGCCCGCCGCGCCATGCGGATGATCGGCCCGAGCTGTTGTTATCGGTCCTTGGCTTGCCCACACCTTTTTTGGCACTGTCATCCGCCCAGCTCGACGAGAGCTTCTCCGAGCGAACCTCTTTGCGCCCGTCTTTTGCTCCCGCAGCACCTGCAGCACCTGCGGGCTTTGCACCGGCAGTTGGTTTGTGGAGGGTGCCCTTGGCATCAGCAGAGGTACCCGGCTTCGCGTCCTCAGGCTTCTTGGCGACAAGCACTCGTTTAGGCGCGCTCATCATCGCGCGGATGGCCTCGGCCTCGGCAAGCGCCTTTTTGCGTCTGGCTTCTAATTCAGCGGCGCGCTCAGCAGCCGAGGGCTCCTTGACCGGCGGCGCTGCGCGAACCATCGTGGTCGTGCGCAGGGGTTCGCCCGGCACGGCCGGTGCAGCAGAGGCGGCCGAGGCGACGGAGGCAGGTGCTAGGTTCGCAACTGGCGCGGTAGTCGCAGGGCTTTGCGCCGATGCCGTGGATGCCTCGGAAGCAGTTGGCGGCGCTTTGCCCACCTCGGGCTTGGGAGCCCGCTCCTTGCGACGGAGGTCAGCCTCCTCTTGCTGACGACGCAAGAACTCAGCCTGGCGCTTGGCTTGAGCTGCGCGGCGTTCCAATTCCTCTGCGCTCACCACGGAGGCGGGCGCAGCGCTCGGTGGGGTTTCAGCCGCAGCTGGGGCGTCGGCAACTTCGGTGGCCGGTGGTGTCTGGATTTCTGCGGGCTCCGCCTTTGCTTCAACCACCTCTGCCGTCGGCTCGACCACGGCCGGGGCTTCTGGTGTCTCGACCACCACAACGGGCGTCGGCTCCTCCACTGGCAACGGGACAGAGTCAACAGTTTCGGGGGAAGTCGGCAAAGTGTCGACGCCGGCTATTTCGTCTTCCCGCTTCACGAAGGTGCGCTTTTTGCGAACCTCCACCTGAATCGTTCGAGCGCGCCCTGACGCGTCCGCTTGCTTGATCTCGGTGGTGGACTTTTTGACCAACGTGATCTTCTTGCGCTCTGTGGAGGCAGTTCCGTGACTCGTTTGCAGGTGCGCCAAGAGCTTTTGTTTGTCTGCATCGGTGAGCAGGTCGGCGCCGGCGGCCTTTTCAATGCCGGCACCACGCAACTGCTCGAGCAGCGCGTCAACGGGCCGCTTTAGTTCAGCGGCAAAATCCAAAACGGTGATAGATGACATGTATTGACTGCTCCTTAAGCCTTCTCGGCCTCATCGGCAGTAAACCAGTGCGCGCGTGCCAGCATGATCAAGGCACGGGCGTCGTCTTCACTCTGTCCGGTGATTTCTACCAATTCATCGACGGCAAGGTCAGCCAAGTCGTCGCGTGTGTGCACGTTAGCCTGCGCCAACTGGTCGATCAGCGTCGGTGTGAGGCCCTGCAGGTCGCGAAGATCTTGCGCAGCAGCTTCGATGTTTTCTTCTTTGACGATTTCCATCGTCAACAAGGCATCTTTGGCGCGCGCACGCAGCTCGTTGACCGTTTCTTCGTCGAAGCTCTCGATCTCCAGCATTTCCGCCAAGGGCACATAGGCGACCTCTTCGAGCGAGGCAAATCCCTCTGCGATCAAGATGTCTGCCACCTCTTCGTCCACGTCCAGCTTGCTGATGAAAAGCTTGCGAACCGAATCCACCTCGTTTGCTTGCTTCTGAGCAGATTCGTTGGCATCCATGATGTTGATGCGCCAGCCCGTGAGCTCGCTTGCCAAGCGCACGTTCTGCCCGCCCCGGCCGATGGCGATCGCCAAGTTTTCTTCATCTACCACCACATCCATCGCGTGCTTTTCTTCGTCGACGACGATGCTCGACACATTTGCTGGGGCGAGCGCACCAATCACAAACTGCGCAGGGTCTTCGCTCCAGAGCACGATGTCCACACGCTCCCCAGCGAGCTCAGTAGTGACCGCGTTGACGCGAGAGCCGCGTACGCCCACGCAGGTGCCGATCGGATCGACCCGCTTGTCGTGACTCAGTACAGAGATCTTGGCGCGCGAACCGGCGTCACGGGCGCAGGATTTGATCTCCAACAAGCCCTGCTCAATTTCGGGCACTTCGTTGCGGAAAAGCTCCACCATGAACTCTGGCGAGGATCGCGACACCAAAATTGGGGCACCGCGCAACTCGGCATTCACCTCGTAGATGAAGGCACGAGCCCGATCACCGGCGCGCAAATTTTCTTTGGGGATCATTTCGCCGCGCTTCAAGCGCGCCTCAACGCGCCCGCTTTCAAGGATCACGCCCTCCTTGTCAACCCGCTTGACCGTGCCCACAAAGATCTTCTCGCCGCGCGAAAGGAAGTCGGTGAGCAACATCTCGCGTTCTGCGTCGCGCACTTTTTGTAAAATCACTTGCTTGGCGGCTTGCGCGCCGATTCGGCCCAGCGGGACAGATTCCACGCCCTCTTCAATGTAATCGTCTACCTCAATATCAGGCAGTTGCTCCTTCGCTTCGAAGAGCAAAATTTCTTGATCCGGCAGTTGGAGCCCCGCCTCGTCTGGCACCACATGCCAGCGGCGAAAGGTCTCGTACTGACCTGACTCGCGGTTGATGGAGACTCGGATGTCCACGTCGCCCGAATAGAGTTTTTTGGTGGCAGAAGCCAAAGCTGCCTCCACGGCGGCAAACACCACGTCGCGATCTACATTTTTCTCGCGCGCAATCGCTTCCACGAGCATCAACACTTCACGATTCATTGCAGTACCTGTTCAATCCAAAAAAATTCAAATCACTCAACCTGTGCATCCGTCGTCGACTCGCCGACACGCTGACGGCCCTTGAAATTCACAAGTGGCGCGAGATGGGCTTCTTTCACCTCCGCCATGTCGAAGCCAAGCGCGTAATGCGCAACCCGCAGCTTCTGTTTACCCCGCAGCGCTGGCGTACCAATCGGTGGCTCCTGACACTCCAACACCCAGCCCGTAGCGCCGCGAACGCAGCGGCCCCGAAACTTTCGGCGTGTAGCACCCACTTCGATGCCAAGCGCTGCCTGACCCGCAGAGCCGATGGGCGCCTTCAGCGTCACGTCCACCACTTCGCCTTCAAATCGCAGGAAATCTTGCTCGTGTCGCAGAGGGCGATCGATGCCCGGGGAAGACACCTCTAGCCTGGCGTAGTCAACTTGCTCAACCTCAAGCAAAAACTGCAGCTGACGCGTCAAGCGCTCGCAGTCCTCGGCCGACACAAACCGCTCTGCCTGACCAGCGATCCAAGGCCAATCGACCGTTACGCGCAGCAAACCGCCCGAGCGCTCGATGGCGATCGTTTCCAAACCCAAGGATTTGGCAGCTTGCTCTACGGCAACAGTCCAGCTCAATTGAAACTCCGCTTTTTCATCGCGTTTTGGGCCCGAGGCCTACGCGGCGACCACTGGTTTGGTGAACGCAATGGAGGGCTGCGGGAACCGCGCAAACACAAACGGTTTGCGGCGTCCAGCGTGCGAAGACCCCATAAAAAAAGGCTGGATCAAACCAACCTTTGCCTTCGATTATACGACGCGCTCAGCCCGGTCTTATGCCTGAGCCTGAGCGACGGCTAGGCTCAGGCCTCGCGTTGTCATCACAGGGGGCCGCACAAAGCCAATTCAGAGCCACGCCAACAGCGGCGAACCCAAAAGAAGCCGTCACAGCAATGCTCGATCCGTAGCCATGACAGGCCAATGGCGCACCAGGGGCAGCGGGCGGCAAGGGCTTACCGCTTTGATCCACAGCGCACACCGAATTCTGAGCTTGGACCGACTCATCACTGCTCACGCAAACGAGGCCAATGCGTCCCGTCCGGGCAGCGCCACCGCTTTTGCGCAGCGTGTATCGCAGTTTTGCCAGCAAAGGGTCGTGGGTGACTTCGCTCAAGTCGCTGATTCGGGTTCGATGCGCTTGTTTTTTGCCACCGGCAGCGCCGACCGTGATGCAGGGCGTGCCAGTGTCCAACGCCCACGCAGCCATGCACAGCTTCGCTGTGAAGTCGTCGCACGCGTCAATCAGAAGATCGACATCGTTGGACTCAAGAAGCGCAGGCCAGTTTTCGGGCGTGACGAACTCGTCCACAGCTCGCACGTTTGTAGCCATGCCGAAGCCCAGCACCCGCTCTTGCATAGCTGCTACCTTGCTTTGGCCCAGATTGGATTGCAGGGCGTGAACCTGGCGGTTCAAATTCGACGGAGCCACGTGATCCATGTCGATCAGGGTGAGACGCCCCACGCCGCTGCGCGCAAGGCCCTCGGCGACCCAGGAGCCCACCCCTCCAAGCCCCACCACCGCGACATGCGCTGCCACGAGCCGATCTACTCCGCTAGGGCCATACAGGCGATCAAGCGGCCCACGGACACGTGCGGCGAGGACGGCGTCGGGCGCAGCTGGCGTCAAGGGGTCCTGTGCCAAGCCAAGTTGCCTCAGATCGACCGCTCAAGCAGCCAGGCCTGAAACTTCACACCCAGCACCCCTCCTGCGACGATACCCAGCACCGCCACCATGCTCATCCAACTCAAGGTGGAAATACCTGAAAGCCCTTGACCGACGGTGCACCCCATGGCAGTGACCCCTCCCACTCCCATCAGAGTTGCCCCAACGATGTGCAAGGCGGTATCTTGGGCTCCACGAAAACCTTCCCACCTGAAGCTCTTACTGGCCACGGCCGTGACAAACGAACCAAGAAGGACACCGAAAACAGACGCGACGCCGAGCGTGATCACCTTGCTTTTGTCGCTGAAGAACATGAGCCAATCCAAGCTGGCAGAGACTGGAGCGACGAAGCTCATCGCTTCCATCCGCCCAGAAGCTGTCGTGAGATAAGCCGCTTCCAACGTGACCGGGTGCTCCGACACGAAGCCAACGCGACCGCTCACCCACCACATCAACGCGACGAGTGCACCGATGGCAAAGCCTGCGAGCCAGTTGAGAGGCTTGCGAAATTCGCGGCTGCTGAAGCACCAAACCCAAACGGCCACAGCAAGCACCAAGCTGAGCCCGGGATATACCACCCCCGAACTCAAACCAGCGGCGACCATTCCGCTGAAGGCGCTGGAGCTGGTGCCAAGGTCTATAGCCACTTTGTCAACAGAGCCCACGCGGATGACGGCTGACACACCCTTGAGCGTGGCGAACGCGCTCACGCCCATCACCAGAAGCACCACGAGCGATTTGAGATTGCCCGCGCCCAATCGCACCAGGGTTTTGCTGCCGCAACCCGAAGCCAAAACCATTCCAAAACCGAAGGCGATTCCACCCAGGGCGGCGGACAACCACAAGAGGCGCGGGCTCGCGTACAGCGTCTTGCTCGGATCGATCCAGCCCACGCCTACCAGGGCACCGAAACCGATGCAGGCCACCGCAGCGGCACACGCCCATTGACGGGCGCGCGTGTAGTCACCCATGAGCACAGCATCGCTGATCGCACCCATGGTACAAAAGTTCGATTTTTGGGCTACTGCACCAAACACCGCCGACGCGGCAAACGCAATCCAAAGCACCTGCACCGCGCGGGATGCAACTTCCAATTCATTCATGCCAAACCTCGGGCTTTTTCACGGCGCACCGCAGCACACACCAGGCATGCTCAGCGCAATTTCGTCAGCTTGTCTTTGGCGGACGCCGCCGCTTCGCTTTGCGGAAACGCAGTCACGAGATCCTGGTACGCGGTTCTCGCACTCTTGGCGTCTTTGAGCTCAACCAGGGCATTGGCCACGCCAAGCATTGCCTCGGCCGCACGCGGGTGGTCGGGAGAACGCTTGAGCATCTCCCGAAAGCTGTTAACCGACTCTTTGTAGTCCTTGGTCGCATACTGGGCATTGCCAAGCCAAAACAGCGCGCTACTCAGGTAACCCGAACCCGCGTAGCGACGCGAGAAGTCACCGAATGCGTTCGTCGCTTGGGCGAAGTCACCTCGACGGAACACGGCCAAGGCCGAGTCAAATTCACGTTTTTCTGAAGGCTCAGCAAAAAATTCCCTACCGTCCACCGCAACCTTCTGCGGCTCGAGCTTGCGCAAGCGCTCTTCAAGCGCCTGGATAACGTCTTTTTGTCTGCGCTGCGCCTCAGCGACTTCGCGTGAAAGTTGCTCACTCACGCCTCGTTGCCGACTCAGATCTGCCCGCAGAGCTTCCAATTGATTCGTCAGCTCGAGCGCACCGCGCTTGCCAGCTTGGGCATCTTCAGATGCCTTCTTGCTCTCTTCAGTGATGCGCTTGCCGAGTTCGTCGAACTGGGGAGAAAGCTTTTGCACTGCTTGCTCTGCCGCTAACCGGTTGGCCTCCACCCGTTGTCGCAATTCCAAAATGGCTTTGCGCGCCTCTTCGTCGTCAAAAAGTCCGGCATGCGCACAGGGTGCCCATGCACTCGCGGCGATGATCCCCACAACGCTGGCAAATCTCAGCCAGCTCAACCGATTTGTCATTCTCATTTGTAAAAAAGCTCCACTCGACGGTTCTTCGCCCAAGTGGCTTCGTCGGCACCCGTGGCTGCCGGTTTTTCTTTGCCAAAACTCACGGCTTCGGTCTGCGCATCAGCCACCCCAAGTGCGCGAAGTGCGCGCGCGACCGCTTCAGACCGCTTTTGCCCCAGAGCCAGGTTGTACTCGCGTCCACCGCGCTCGTCGGTATGCCCCTCCAGGCTTACTTTACGGACTGCCGCACTCTTCAAGAATCGTGCGTGGGCATCGAGTGCCGCTTGGAATTCGGGCTTGATCTCGTAGCTGTCGTAATCGAACAGGATCACTCGAGCGACGCTGGCGGGTGGCGCGGTAGCTGCGTTTGAGCCTGCGCCAGCGCCTACGGCTGGCGTGTTCACGGCAGCGACCTCGCGCTGATTCGTGGTTTGCGTTTGCGCAGCCGGAAGATTCGCCGGTGCGGAGGCCACCGCCGTGGGCGGCGCAGCAGTCGCAGTTTGCGTGCGACCCGACTCTACGGGCGCGCCATCTGAGAGCTTCACAGACGAGCCGCATCCCGCCAAATGAAGGGAAAGAGCGACTGCGGCGAAGCAAGTAGCGCCTTTCGTCAACGCCCGTACAAATTTCTCATTCCTCATAGAACCTCCAGTTCAAACCAAGCAAAAAATCCAGACCACATCATCCCAGAATCCGGCATTCGGCTGCGGCCCGCTTCACCAAAAGTGCTGAGGCCTTACCACTCACTTGATGTAGGGCCCCCAATCCGGTTCCCGCAAATCGCCCTGCGCACCCGCGAGCCGGGCCTTCACCTTGCCGTCGAGAGTGGTCGTCATCAGCGCGTCTTTGCCATCTTGTCGGCTCGCATAGGCAATTAAACGGCCATTTGGTGCGAAGCTAGGGCGTTCATCAGCGCTAGAGTCGGTCAGAGCCATGCTTTGCCCGGTGCTCAGATCAGTCAAGTGCAAGCGAAACCCACCATTGGCACGGACGATGTGCGCCATTTGTTTGCCATCGGGGCTGATGGCAGGAGATATGTTGTAGGGCGTATTGAATGTAACCCTCTGCGCCTCACCGCCGCTAAGCGCTTGCCTGTAGATTTGAGGGCTGCCACCTCGGTCGCTCACGAAGTAAATGGAGCTTCCGTCTGGCGCGAACACCGCTTCCGTGTCAATGCTGCCCCCTTGCGTGATGCGCTTGGGCTCGCCGCCATTGGCGTCCATGAGGAAGACTTGCGAGCCGCCGTCTCGGCTGAGGGTAAGCGCAATTCGCCGCCCGTCGGGCGAAAAGCGTGGCGCGCTGTTTGAGCCTCGAAAGCTGGCCAGCAAACGCCGCTTGCCGCTGGCCACATCATGGACATAGACAACAGGCTTGCGCGACTCAAACGACACGTAGGCCAGTTGCGCTCCATTGGGCGACCACGAGGGAGAAATGATCGGCTCAACGCTGTTCAATGCTGCCTGCGCGTTCTCGCCGTCCGCATCGGCCACCCAAAGCGCAAAGCGGGAGCCATTTTTGGTGACGTAAGCGATCCGAGTGGCAAAAACGCCTCGTTCACCAGTGAGGCGCTCGTAAACCGCATCGGCAATCTTGTGGGCGATGTAGCGCAAGTCGCTGGCCGCGCCTGCGAACGATTGCCCACCCAATTCGGCCCCACGCACCACATCCCACAGCCGATAGCGCACGTCAAACCGGCCATCCACCAAACGACTCACGCTGCCTGCCACCAGGGCATCGGCTTGGGCCTTTCGCCAAGCGGCAAAGTCCAATCGGCTGCTTTCGTCAATGGCTTCTGCACCGGGCGGCACGCTGCGGAAGCGACCGCTGCGCTCAAGGTCAGCGTTGACTATCGCCGAGATCGCTTGGGTTGCAGCGTCTTCCCCTCGGAACTTGGGCAAGGCAATTGGCAGCTGAGTCAGCCCCACTCCTGTGACTTCAACTCGAAACTGTGCCGCAACCCTAGCGGGAACGACACCTACAATGCCCGCTCCCATCCAGAGGCTGAGTGCGCGGCGGGTGGAATCCAAATGCGTCATAACTGAGAATGGTAGCCCAAGCTAACCGCCCCACGCTGAGCGTGGTAATTGCTACAAAAAACGAAGCACACAATGTAGCAAACTGTGTGACAGAGGCCGGATTTGCCGACGAAATCATCGTTTTGGACAGCGGCAGTACGGACAACACAGTCCAACTGGCGCGCGAGGCAGGCGCGCGGGTAATCCATGGCGATTGGCCTGGCTTTGGGCCACAAAAGCAGCGTTTGCTTCACTTGGCGACCATGGAGTGGGTGTTGGTCATTGACGCCGACGAACGCGTGACTCCTCAACTTCGCGCGGAAATCCTGGATACCCTGGCTGGCGTTCACAAAGGAGAGGTTCAGGGTTTTTGGCTGCCTCGGTTGAGTCAATTTTGCGGCCGCTTCATCCGTCACAGCGGTTGGTATCCCGACTACACGCTGCGCTTGGCCAAGCGCAGCTCAGCGCGCTTCACGCCCTTGCTGGTGCATGAGCGGATGGAAGTGACTGGTGCCATGGCTCAGTTGAAAGCGCCAATGCTCCACTACAGCTACCCGACCATCGGCAACCTCATCACCAAGCTCGACCGCTACTCCAGCGCCGGCGCGCTGGACAT
>JAAFHN010000638.1 GCA_013298415.1 Comamonadaceae bacterium | reverse complement strand
CATGTGCAGGCCGGTGATTTCGCCATTCGCATCCAGGCCCGCCGTGAGCTTGCACTGCGTCACAGGGTGGAAGCGGCCTTGCAGCATGTCTTCTTCGCGGCTCCACAGCAGCTTCACGGGCGTGCCCGGCAGTTGCCGCGCAATGGCAACGGCTTGGCGCACGTAATCCGTCATGCCGCGCCGCCCAAAGCCGCCGCCCAGGTGAATTTTGTACACGTCGCATTGCGTGTTTGGCAGGCCCGAGGCTTCGCTCACGGCAGCGAGCGCTGCTTCGCCGTTTTGCGTGGGTGTCCACACTTCGCAGCGTGCTGGCTTGTCTCCTGCGGCGGGGGTGAACAGCGCGGTGGCGTTCATCGGCTCCATGCAGGCGTGGTTTTGGTGGGGAAAGCCGTAGCTGGCTTCGATTTTGCGCGCTGAGCCTGCAATCGCTGCTTTTGCGTCGCCCTGGGTGCTGCCCACAGCGGCTTCTGGCGCATCGAGTGCGGTTTTAAGGGTTTCTGCAAAAGCTTCGCTGGAGGCTTTTGCGTTTGGCCCTAATTCCCACTCAATGGGAAGCGCGAGCAGGGCAGAGTTGGCGCGCCACCAGGTGTCTGCCACCACGGCCACCGCGTTGTCGCCCACCGCGTACACGCCTTTGATGCCTTTGCGCTGGGTGATCGCCGCTGCATTGAAGCTCTTGAGCTTGCCGCCAAACACCGGGCAGGCTTGGATGCTGGCATTCAGCATGCCGGGCAGCTTCAAATCCGCGCCGTAAATTTGCCTGCCGGTCACTTTGTCGGCGGTATCGAGCCGGGCCAAGCGCTTGTTGAGCGTGTGCCAGTCTTTGGGGTCTTTCAGCGTGATCGCAGCTTCAGCGGGCGGTGTGAGCTTGGCGGCATCGGCCACCAGCTCGCCATAGCGGGCGCGCTTGCCGCTTGCGTGGCTCACGATGCCTTTGCTCACCTTCACGTCAGCCAGCGGCACCTGCCAGCGGTGGGCCGCCGCTTGCAGCAGCATCATGCGGGCTGCCGCGCCGCCTTTGCGCACGTATTCGTGGCTCTCGCGGATGCCACGGCTGCCGCCCGTGGAAAAGTTGCGCCACACGCGGTTGCGGGCCAAGTTTTGGCCGGGCGTGGGGTACTCGGTGCGCACTTTGGCCCAATCGCATTCCAGCTCTTCGGCCACCATTTGCGCCAAGCCCGTGAGCGAGCCTTGGCCCATTTCAGAGCGGGCAATGCGCACGGTGACGGTGTCGTCGGGCGCGATCACCACCCAGGCGTTGAGCTCGGGCACGGACGTTGCGCTGCTGGCTGCGGCTTGCGCGTAGCCAAGGCCGGGCAGGCCAAGGGCGAGGGCCCCGCCAGCGCCTGAGGCGATGAAGCCGCGCCGGGTGAGTTGGAAGGACGTGGCTTCTGCGGTGGTTTCTTTTTCGCCAACACCGTAGGCGCGCATCAGTTTGTTCATGCCACGCTCCCGTCGGTGTGAAGGATGTTCAGGCCCGCAGTGCGGGTGGTGCCCGCAGCCACGGCCTTGATGGCTGCGCGAATGCGGTTGTAAGTGCCGCAGCGGCAGATGTTGGTGATGGCGGCATCAATGTCTGCGTCTGTTGGGCGCGGCTTTTCTTTGAGCAAGGCCACTGCCGCCATCACCATGCCGCATTGGCAGTAGCCGCATTGCGGCACATCCAGCGCCACCCAGGCCTTTTGCACGGGGTGGCTGCCGTTGGGGCTCAAGCCCTCGATGGTGATGATTTTTTCTGCGGGCTTGATCGAGGAGATGGGCCGCACGCAGCTGCGCGTGGGCACGCCATCGATGTGAACTGTGCAGGCCCCGCAAGCGGCAATGCCGCAGCCGTATTTGGTGCCGGTCAGTCCCAGCTGCTCGCGCAGCGCCCAAAGCAGGGGGGTGTCGCCTTCGGCATCTACGGCTTGCAATTTGCCGTTCACGTGGAGTTGTTGCATGGGGGTTGTTCCTCGGTTAAGTCATCGCGTCCGTTCGCCCTGAGCTTGTCGAATTGCCCTGGGGGAGGGCTTCGACAGGCTCAGCCCGAACGGGGCGGAGATTCAGCCCAAACGGGGCAGAGATGGTTGCTTGACAGTCCGTTCTCCCTGAGCTTGTCGAAGGGCCTGGGGGAGGGCTTCGA
>JAAFHN010000499.1 GCA_013298415.1 Comamonadaceae bacterium | reverse complement strand
CCAATGGCGTTGAGCTCGCTTTGGTCTTGCACGTTTTTGGCGCGGAGCGCGGGCGTGAACCAGGCCTCCGTTTGCATCAGCGCCGCAATCGCGTTGCGGTGGGTCAACACCGCGCCTTTGCTCAGGCCCGTGGTGCCGCCCGTGTATTGCAAAAACGCCACCGAATCCAGCGTGCTGTGCGCTGGCTTGAGCGTCATCGACGTGCCCTCTGCAATCGCGCGGTTGAAGGGCGTGACGGTTCTGCCGTTGGACAGTGGCAGCTTGTAAGCAGGCACCATTTTGGCCAGGTGCCGCACCGCAAAGCTCAGCCACATCCCGTACCAAAAGCCGAGCAAATCGCCCATGCTGGCGATCACCACGTGCTTGATCTGTGTTTTGTCGATCACCTCGCTCAGCGTTTTGGCAAAGTTTTCCAGCACGATGATCGCCTCTGCGCCCGAATCCTTCATCTGGTGTTCGAGTTCACGGGCGGTGTAGAGCGGATTCACGTTCACACAGGTGTAGCCCGCCCGCAGGATGGCCGCCATCGTCACCGAAAACTGCGGCACATTGGGCAGCATGATGGCCACGCGCGCGCCGGGCGCCAGGCCACGGCTTTGCAGCCAAGCGCCCAAGGCGGCGCTCAAGTTGTCCACATCCCGGTAGCGCGTCCACACGTCCATGCAGACTGAGAAGCGGTTGTTGGCATGCTTGCGAAAGCTCTCTTCCAGCAAATGCACGAGCGACTGGTACTGCTCGGGCTGTACTTCGTGCGGCACGCCTTCGGGGTAAGACTTCAGCCAGGGTTTGCTCAAAAATGCGTCGGCTACTGCGTTCATGTTGTCTCCTGAGGGCTGGGATTGTGCTTTGGAAAAGGTGGGAAGCGAAGGCGGAGAAACGAGCACGCATGCCCATTCAATGCCCAGTAGGCATTATCAAAAAGCATAGCAACGGATGTTGTAAATATATGGACAGAGGTCTGATTTTTCGCTAAAAATGATCGCGCGAAGGAGTTTTGTCTGATTTGGGGCGGTGTTTGTCTCAATTCGGTGTGGCGCGCGGCTCAGAGCAGGCGCATGCTCCGCCGCCATGACCACCTCCACACCCTCCAGCTCCTCAGCGCCGCACAGTCCAGGGCGCGGCAAACCCGGTGACTTCGACTTTCTGACCGGGGAATGGCGCATCCACAACCGCATGCTGAGCGATGGTGCCTGGATCGAATTCCCGGGTGAAGCCACTGTGCACCGCATCTTGGCTGGCGCGGGCAGCGTGGAAGAGTTGCGCATTCCCGCCCGTAATTTCTCAGGCATGGGCCTGCGCTTGCTGGATGTGAGCCGTGGCGTCTGGGTGGATCATTGGGTGAACGCCAAATCCGGCGTGATCGCGCTGCCCGGTCAAGAAGGCGAGTTTGTGGACGACGTGGGCACCTTCATCTCGCACGATGCCGCCGCCAGCCCAGCCATGATGTACCGAGGCGTGTGGGATCGCATCACCCCAACGAGCTGCCGTTGGTTCCAAGGCGGCTCAAGCGATGGCGGAAAAACCTGGAACGACACCTGGCTCATGGATTGGACACGGGTCGCTTGATCCCCCAATAAAAAACGGCCCGCGAGGGCCGTTTTTTGTGGGTGAACCCAAGCGCGCTCAGGCCATCAAGCCCAAACCACCTTGCCTTTGGCCTCGTACCAACCTTCTACTTGCGGCTCCACTGCTGCTTCGATCTTGTTGCGTTTGATCTTCATCGTGGGTGTGAGCAGGCCGTTTTCGATGCTCCAGGGTTCTTTGGCGACCACGATCATCTTGAGCTGTTCGTAGTCGGCCACTTGGGCGTTCACGCTCTTCAGCGTGTCTGACAGCGAGGCCTCGAATTCTTTGCGGAATTCCGGATCGGCCAGCTTGGGGCGCACGCCCTCTGCTGGCACCACGATGGCGTATGCCGCTGGCTGGCCCACGCCGCTCACCATGCTGAGCTCCACCATTTGGTTGGTGTTGATGATGTTTTCAATCGGCGCTGGGGCCACGTATTTGCCCTTGGCGGTCTTGAACAGTTCCTTTTTGCGGCCCGTGAGCTTCAACTCGCCTTTGGCGTTCACTTCGCCCAAGTCGCCGGTGTGGAAGAAGCCGTCTGGCGTGAAGACTTCCGCCGTCAACTCAGGCTGCTTGTAGTAGCCCACCATCGTGCCGGGCGATTTGATGAGCACTTCGCCGTCGTCGCCCATGCGGCGGGTCACACCGGGATAGGTCACGCCCACATGGGCGCTGGTGCTGAATTGCTTGTTGCAGCTGTGGCTGAAGGCGAAGTCTTCGGTCATGCCGTAGCCTTCCATCAGGTGCAAGCCCAGCGAGCGATACCAGCTGACCAGTTCGGCTGGGATCGGTGCGGAGCCGCTGCCAGCCAGCAGCACTTCGTTCAGGCCCAACTGCGTGAGCACTTTTTTGCGCACGATGCCGCCCAAAATGGGGATCGACAACAGGGTTTTGAGCTTCTTTGGCGGCATTTTTGCCGACACACCCTGGTGAAACTTGAGCCACAAACGCGGCACGCTGATGAAAAGCGTGGGCCGGGCGCGCTGCAAATCCTGCACAAAGGTGTCCAGCGACTCCGCGAAAAAGAGGTGGCCCCGGCCGCCCACCAGGCCCGCACATTCCACCCAAGCGCGCTCAAAAATATGAGCCAGCGGCAAGTAGGAGAGCATGCGCAGGGGGGCAGTGGTGCCAATTTCGCGGTCTTGGTAGGCCACCATGCCTTCGGAGGCGCGGGTTGCGCGCTCAAAGTTGTGCATCACACCCTTTGGCGTGCCGGTGGAGCCCGATGTGTACATGAGGAAACA
>JAAFHN010000063.1:7478-10317 GCA_013298415.1 Comamonadaceae bacterium | reverse complement strand
TCAGGTCGACGCGGTTGCCATCCACCACCGTTTCGGCCTGCACTTGGTAGCCGAGTAGGCGCAGCAGTTGCGCCACCTTGGCTTCAAAACGGTCGCCTTGGGTCATACGGCCGCCGCGTTTGCCGAGCTGGCGAGGATCTTCGTCAAAGTCGGCCAAGCGCTCGGTGAGCGCGGCTTGGGCTTGGTCAAAGTCTGCGCGCTGCCGATCGGCGATGCCTTGCAGCTCGGCCACCAGCTTTTCGTACTGGGGTGCGACCTTGCTCTGCGGGGAGTTGATGAGCAGTCGCTCCGACAGCGGTAGGGCCGGGTCGTAAGGCACTTCGATCAGAGAGCTCAGCTTGCAGCCCATGGCCTTGGCCCACAGCTCGCGGGCAGCGGCAAGTTCGGCTGGGTTGCCGTCCGGGATGGGCGAAGCCACGGTGAGCAGCTGCAAGGGCGCGAGCTGGAAGGCGGCGCGCATGGGGTGCTGGCCTTGCTCGTGGCTCGTGAGCGCCGTAAGTGCCTTGCGCACATGGCCCAAGCCCGCCATGTTTTGCGCGCCGTAGCCGCCTACGAGTACCGTCACATCGGGCAGCACGCCGATCAAGAGGCTACCCACATCGGTGAGGCCGGTGCGTGAATCCAGCAGCACATGCGCCACGCCTTGCGCGTGCATGTGATGCAGCAGGGTGTGAAAGAGCGTGGCGGTGGCCCTGGCTTTGGCTCTGAGCATCGCGTGCCAGTCGATGCCGATGTAGAGATCCGCCGGATTGGCGCTCGGGCCGTGGGCGGGCAGCACCTCCAAATTGCTGAAGCCGGTTGTGTAGATCAGCTTCATGAACTTTGCAAGCTGAGCCGCATCGGGCATGGCGTACTGATCGGCTTGCCACTGCGTGAGCCAATCGAAAAATCCCGCCTGGAACGCCGCGCTCGGCTGCAAATCGGGCAGGCGGTGCAGGCCAGGGGCTTCAAAGTCCATGTCCCAGAGCACGGTGCGGCCCGTGCGGGCAAGGCCCAGCGCTGCGTTGGCAGCCAAGACGCTGCGGCCCACGCCGCCTTTGTAGCTGTAGAAGGTGACGACGAGGGGGCGGCGGGGGGTCATGCGGGGAGGCCGATTTTGGTTCGCGTGCCCATGATGCTCGCTAAGGGGCCATCGACCCACGCTTGATCGGCTGGCGACAACTTTGGCGGGGGCGGCTCAGTAAGTGCGGCATCGGCGGCCTGGGCAGCCAGGCGTACGCGCTTGCGTCGACCTACTTTTTCTCGCTCAATCCAGCCTGCAAGCTCCATGTGCGTGAGCAGCTGGCTGATGCGGCCATGCGTCAGGCCGAACTTGGCTGCCAAGCTGTCTTGGTAAACCAGCTTGTCTTTGCCGATTTCGGCAAGTAACTCACGCATCTGCGCGGTGGGCTCAGCAGGGGTGGACTCTTGGGCCTCGTTGATGCGCATGCTGGCTTGCAGCCAGGCTCGCTGGCCAAGCCACGAATGAGCGAGCGCCTTTTCGCTGGCCTCGGGTTCGCCATTGCCCTCCAAGACCAGCTGAGCAGCGATGTACATCGCATCGGCGAGCGCTGGCAGTTCGTCATCGCTGCTGCGGCGACGCAGCGCTTGCACCGCCCAAAACTCAAAGGCGTGGTTCAGGTTGCCGATTTGGGCACTGCTCAGGGCTGCGTGATGCTGCTGGAGCGCCGCCAAGGCCTCGCTGGGGGTGTGGCGAGCGGCGAGCACTTGGGCAGAGGCTTCAAGCAAACCTGAGGGGGCGGCAGACGTTTTTGGTATGGCGTGCAATCTAAATCGAATTAAAGTTTAATCCATTTCTATTTATTTGAATTTAATTTCTCGATTCACTTGGGGCTGGGCAGTAAAAACTCAAGCAAACCGCCGCCTTCTGGGCAAATTTGCATCTCGGCGTGTGCATGCGTGAGGGCAAAGCCACGCAAATCTTCGTGGCAGCGCTCGGCAAAGCTGGCCTCGGTGGGTGAGTTCGCCACAAACACCTGCGAGCCGCTGATGACCTTTTGCACGGTTTGCGCCCGCTCTTTGTGCAGCTTCACCGTGCTTGCATCGCCAAAGCTCGGCACGAGCCAGTAGTCCGCAGCAAGCTCGGCCAAAACTTCGGAAGAGGGCGCAAAAAAGTCCAGGAAGTCTTTGCAAATCAGCAAACCCACCGTGCCGATGGGCGTGATGAGCAGGTGAATCTGCGTGCCCAAGGTGCTGATGCCTTCAGCCAAGCCTTGACTCTCGCCAAAGGTGGTGAATTTGGTGTGGGTGAAAAGCTCTTCGCCGAGGCTTGTCCACAGCGGCACGCAGTTTTTCACAGTGGAGCCGCTTTGCAGATGAAATCCGCCTGGCGCGATGAGGCATGGCCGATGCGCCTCAGGGTCGGCGGGCTGCCTGAGTTGGCGGCGAAGTTGTTGCTGGCCCATTTGCGGCAGGGCCAGCTCGGGAAACACCGCGAAGGCAACGGGTTCGCTGGCGCAGGCCGCGAGCGCTGCCTCAAAACTTTGCAATCGGGCAGCTTGGTTGCTCAAGGCAGTTGCCACGAGTTTTTGGTTGCCGTGGGGGTCGTTAAACAGCACCTGGCTCGCATCCGTGAAGTGGCCAACCCAGGCTTTTGCCCTTTTTGCGTTCGCGCCAGCTTGCATTTTGGGCAGATGCCGCGCCGCATCATGGGGCAACACCTTCAAGTGAACGCTGATCGAGCCGCCGTGCAAGCTGCCTGGGATGACGCGCCAGTGCCGAATCCATGCGCTCACATGGCCGGATTGGCGATCGGCCGCCGCCTGCTTTTTTGCCGCAAAGGGCTTGCGCGCCACGAGCCAGTAGCCGCGCTGGCCCACCACTTCAGACAGGGTGCTGG
>JAAFHN010000063.1:0-7468 GCA_013298415.1 Comamonadaceae bacterium | reverse complement strand
GGCGCTGTGTTGACGCACGAGCTCATCGAGCGCGCAGGCCAGCACCAAGGGGTGGATGTCATCGGGCAGCGGCTTTTCTCGCTCGAGCCCGTCTCTTGCCTGTTGATGCTGGCTCGCGAATTTGTCGCCGGCGGGCACCGTTGCTTCCAGCTCGGCGAGCACCCCCGATTTCTGGAGCGCAACCCAGCAATGAATCAAAGCGAGTGCGGAGTCGCCGCGCTGCGCCAGCTTCAGAATGGTTTTCCGTTCCCCTGCATTCATGAGCGCACCGTATCGCGCTCGTTTGGGCTCTACTTCACCCCAGCCTCAAACCAAGCCTTGATCGCCGCGCGCTCGGGCTCGGTGATGTTGGTTGAGTTGTTCATCGGCATTTGGCGGGTGACGACGACTTGTTGGTAGACGGCTTGGGCGTGCTTTTTCAGCTCTGCATCCGAATCCAGCCGCACGTTTTTCATCTGCACTTGCGCGCCGTGGCATTGGATGCAGCGGGCTTCCAGGATGGTTTGGATGCTTTGGGCGCTGTTTTTTGAGTCATTCATGCCCTCTGTCTTGGTGTTTTCAGTGTTTATTGCTACTGAATTAATAGTGATTGGCTCAGGCTTTAGCCATGCTGCGGTGGCTGCGATCAGCACCAAGCCAGCCGCCGCAAACGGCCACGGATGCTTGGCCCGGCCGTGGTGAAAGGCGTGGCGCTGCACGAAAAACTGCCGAATCAGCGCGCCTGCCAGCATCATGAGCACGAGGATGACCCAGCGCTGATCGTGGGTGTATAGAAAGCTGTAGTGGTTGGACAGCATCGCAAAGATGACCGGCAGCGTGAAGTAGGTGTTGTGAACGCTGCGCTGCTTGCCGCGCTTGCCGTGGATGGAGAGCGCTTTTGCGTCGTAGGGCTTGCCCGAGGTCATGGCCTCCACCACCTTTTTCTGCCCCGGAATGATCCAGAAAAACACGTTGGCGCTCATGGCCGTGGCAATGGATGCGCCCACGATCAAAAACGCCGCCCGGCCCGAAAACCACTGGCAGGCCAGCCAGCTCATGAAACACACCACGGCGAGCACCAGCACGCCCACGATCACCTCGCCGCTCACTTTGCCGAATTGCTTGAATCCAAAGGCCTGGCAAATCAAGTCGTAGGCCATCCAAAACACGACGAGAAAGCTGATCGCTACGCCAATGGCTGCGCCAGGCGTCCAGTCCATCAGCTTGGGGTCGATCAGGTAGGTGCGGGCGTTGAAGAGGTAGAGCAGCGCAAAAAGCGCAAAGCCCGTGATCCAAGTGGTGTAGCTTTCCCAGTAAAACCAATGCAGCTTGGTGTGGATCTTTTTGGGTGCCACCATGTACTTTTGCGGGTTGTAAAAGCCCCCGCCGTGCACGGCCCACATTGCGCCGTCCACGCCTTTTTCCAGCAAATCGGGGCTTTGAGGCTTGATCAAGTTGTTGTCGAGAAACACAAAGTAAAACGACGACCCAATCCAAGCGATGGCCACAATCACGTGAACCCAGCGCAGCAAAAGATTTGCCCAATCCAACCAGTAAGCGTCCATCTGGATGCCTTTTTGACCAGCTCACCACTGCGGGCACTGTGAGCCAATTAACGGTCGCGGTTTTGTGATGCAGCGCCGCTGCGACCTGGGGCAAATTGTATGCAGTGGACGCAGCGCCCGGTAGCGGCCGCGCTTGCACAGAAAATGTGAATCTGTGAAAATGTGCTCATGAGCAACATCACTTTGGCCCTTGACCCCGCAACCTACCGCACCGCCCGCGTGGTGGCCGCTGAGCGGGGCTTGAGCGTGAGCGCCCTGGTGCGCGAATACCTGCAGAGTTTGAAGCCCGCGCAATCGGCCTCAGAAGCTGATGCCATGGCGCAAATGCTGGAGTGGGCCGCGTCAACCGGCCAGTTTTCAGCCTCCCAGCGCCTTTCAAGGGCTGAGGCCAATGACCGAAGCGCTCTGCGCGGCGCTTGAAGTCCGCCATGCGTTTCTTGGACACCAACGTCTTGCTCCATGCCATCTCGTCTGCGCCCGAAGAAAGCCGTAAGCGGGAAATCGCCGTTGACATCATCAAGCGCATGGACTGGCACTGCTCCGCGCAAGTGCTGCAAGAGTTCTACGTGAATGCGGTGAACCCTAAAAAGGCATCCATCAGCGCAGAGGCTGCTGCCAAACTGGTGCAAACCTTTTCGCCGCGCGCAAGCGTTCAAACCGATGCCAGTTTGGTCAACCAAGCCATTCAACTCAGCCGGACGATCCAGGTGTCGTATTGGGATGCCGCAGTGATTGCCGCCGCGCAGCGCTGCGGAGCCACCCAGCTGTTGTCGGAAGACCTGAATGCGGGGCAGAAGTTTGGATCGCTGGTGGTGGTCAACCCCTTTGCCTGACGCGGGGCTCGCTGCCAGCGCCTGAGCCTCAGGCCATCACGAAGGCCAACACCTCATCGAGCCGAGCCCGCCAGGCTTCTTCGTTGTGCTTGGCCTTGGGGTAGATGCGGTGCGCAAAGTTGGGCGAAGAGCCTTGGCTTTTGTAGCCCGCTTGCTCCAGCACGGGTACAAGCTCGCGCTGATACGGCTCGTAGAGCGCATCCAGCTCCACACCGCCGCGATCGACCCAGAGCTTTTGCTTGGATGCCATGCCACTCGGCAAGGCCCGCAGTTGCTCCGCCCATGCTTGCGTGATGATGGGCTGCCACGTGGCAGAGTTCACAAAAATCCGCTCGCGCGAGATGCTGGCAGGCCAATGCACGCTGAGCGCTGCTGCGCGGCCAAACACCCCGGGCATCTGCGTGATGCCGTAGAGCGAGATCAAGCCGCCCATGCTCGCGCCCATGAGCGTGGTGTGCTGGGCTTCAGGCCGGGTGCGAAATTGCGCGTCCACTCGGGGCTTGATTTCGCTGGCGATGAAGCGCAGGTAAGCGTCACCCAGCAAGTCACCGCCAAACTCGCGCCGCACGCTTTGCCGCGTGTCGGCGTCCAGCCTTGCAATCACCGCATCGGGTGCGTATTCCAAGCGCCGATCTGGCGTGCTCCACAGGCCGACTGCGATGCTGGGCGCGATGTTGTTGGTCGCGCGCAGGCGCACCACGGATTCATCCACACCCCAATCGATGCCAGTGTTGGCAATGCGCGGGTCGAAGAGGTTTTGGCCATCGTGGGTGTAGACGACTTGGAAGCGCTGGTTCGGTGCAGTGTCGTACTCTGGCGGCAGCCACACGGTGACATGCCGCTTTTGCCGCAGCAAGGGGCTGGCCACGTCTTCCCACACCACGAGGCGGCCTAAGATGCCGCTGCCCGCCGGATTGCGCAGGTAGGCGATGCTGTCTTTTTTGAAATCGGCCAGCACGTGCTCGGCCGTGGTCTCGGAGGCTTTGAGCACCAAGTTGGGCATCACCATGCCTGATGGACCGAGGGCTTCACGATCCCACGCGCCGAGGGTGAATTTGTACTCCAGCGTGTGGCCTTGGGGCACGGCAAGCGTCACCGTGCGCGTGGTGCCTGTGCCTTGCAAGGCCATGCCATCGGCCTTCCACGGCCCGAGGCTCTCCAAATTGCCTGCGAGGTAGAGCGTGGGCGTGTTGGGAGGCACTTGCACGCTGATTTGCACTTGGCGCGGCGGCGAGGCGCTGGCGCAAGCGATCATGGCAACGCTTGCACAGACACTCAGTGCAAGGGCTTGGCGGCGGCTGGTCATGGCATGTTGAACTCAGGTTTGGCAAAGGTGGCAGATTCGATCAAGGGCGGCTCGGGCGGCGGCGTCTGCGCGGGCGGCAGTTTTGCGGTGCGCAAATCCTCCAGTGCCTTCAAGCAGTAGTGCGCAAACCACGCCGATGAAAACGCAAACACCAGCGTGTAAAGCCAAAGCGCGAGTGGAATGAAGATCGGTGCCAGCGCAATCGCCATCACGCTCGACAAACCCAGCACGCCGGGCACCATGCCCAAGTAGCCGCTCACGATGCCCATGCTGAGCAAGGGCAAGCGGTGTTGCTTGAATACTTCGCGCCGCTCTGCACTGCTCGCGTGATCGGCCAGGCAGTCGAAGCTGAGCACGCGGTAAGTGAGCCAGCCCCAAACGAGCGGCGGCAGCAAAAAGGCCACGAGCGGAATCAGCCACAGCGGCAGGCTGATTGCAAACACGATCAAGGCCAGCGCTGCGTGCCCCAAGCCCCACAAAGCTTGCAGCGCCAAATTCGCGCCGCGCTCGCGCTTGAGCAGATCAAAGCGCCGCGCAGCCACCATGCGCACGATGGCGGGTGTCATCAGCACCGACACCACCAAGAGGCACAGCATCACGAGCAGTGGCACGGCAATGGCCAGCACCAGCAGCGGGGCAACAACCGTTTTAAAGCCCGCAAAACCGAGCCATTCGAGCCAGCGCACCACGGTGGTCCACATCGCGTTCGCATCCAGCCAATCGCGCACGGCAGCGAGTGCGGGCTCCCAGCCAAAGTAGGCGGCAGCAGCGGCCAGCACGCCCAGCAAGAGCAGCGGCAGCAAGCTCAGCAAGATCACGCGCGGGTGCAGGCAATACAGCAGCGCGCGCCAAAGTGCGTCCATCACGGGTTTCATTTGGGTTCCTAGGGGTTAGGCGGACAGCCTCTTTTTACAGGAGATCAGGAGACAAGGAGGGAGGCGCAGGGTTTTTGGGGTGATTTGGGGTGATTTGGCGGTTTCGAGGAGGGTTTTTGAGTGATACTGATGCTCTGTCCCGGTATTCATTGCATTTAATGCTATGAAACAGATAGCGTTTTGTTGATGGCGATGCATGGCGATCAGGAGGTGTCGGCAGTACCTGAATCTGATTCGGTGCTCACCCAATCGCCCAGCGCGATGGCGAGTGGCGGGTGAACAGGCGGCGCGACGGCTGGCACCCGAATGAGCGCGGGGCAGGGCCCGCGTGTGCCGCCTCTGGGTTTGCCGGATGCTGCGGCGAAAGCAGTGCGACTTCAGGGCTGCGTTCGCGCTTGTCTCAGACGAGCGCGCGCAAAACTACCCAAAGGTCTTCATTTCTCGAGTTGGCTCCGCTGCGAGAGGCATCGCTGTCGCTTTTTGGGTGTGTCTCAGGCAGTCCCGATGTCGATTGACGATTGCTGTTCGGTCATGTCGGGGAAGCCTGGCATATAGTGAAGCGATGCCATTTGCGACGACGTACTTGGGCTGCTCGTTCTATTGTTTTTCGGAGACCTTGAAGATGACGCCAACGCACCGCAATCGATTTCAAAAGTTCGGCTTGCGCCGCACCGCCGCAGCCGTACTTGCGCTCAGCGTGGCGCTGCCTGCGCCGATGCTTCCGCTCATCAGCCCAGCCCATGCGGGAAACCTGGCGCTGTCACAGCTCGCCGATGTCAACACGGTCGACTATGTGGTCAACGTGGATTGGGACTATGACAACCCGCCCAAACATTTCATGGACCCTGGAGTCACACTGGATCGGGACTACATCCGACAGGTGATGCAACTGGTTGCACGCAAAACGTTTTTGATGACTGAAGGACGTCACCGTGTGGGCACGGTTTATGTCTATCGGAATGCCCAGTTCGGTAACAACGCGGATATTCGCTTACTCAATGTGGGCGGACGCAGCTCAGCGCATGCCCCAGGCTGGGGCATGCCGGGCCGCACCAGCTTCAATCATCTGGGGTTTCCCAACAGCCTGGAGTCGATGGACAACTTCACCACCGTCATTGCCCATGAGCTGGTGCACTACACGTACGGGCTCTTTGACGAGTATGTCGAGCAAGGCAAAGCTTTGGACCCCGACGCACCCGGCTCTCCTAGCCAGGATGACACGCCCAAAGACACTTTGATGGGAAACAGTCCCTTCCAGTTCGGCAGTTTGTCTACCCCGGCAGACTATACGGATCCCACGAAACGACAAACGGCTCAGGCGCGCGTCTACGCGACCGGTGCCAACCTTGCAGGTGGAAGCGCCTGGGAGGTGCTTGTACGTCCGATCAGCCAGGATCCGGAGGCCACTCGGGCCTACGGTCGTACAGCTTTTGAGGCGTTTCAGGGCATCGACCCCACCCGATTGCAGCTACAACGTCCCACCGCAGGCTTTGACGCGAAGTTGAATATCGTTTTCGCGCCCAATGCGATGTTCCGCGAAGTGGTTGTGATTGACCGAACCATTCACGCAAACCACGTGAGCTGGTTGGTCCAGGCCGCAAAGGGTTTGGTGGCCAAGGCCAAGGCTGACACGCAGTTCGCCATCTTGGCTTTGCCAGCAGAGCCCGGCGCAGCTGCGCCGAGGATGATCGCGGCGGATGCTGCTGGCAAAGTTGCACTGCAAACTGTTCTAGATTCGGTGACGCCCACGTCCAGTGCGACGTTTTCACCCCTTGAGGCGTTCACCTCTGCGTTCAATGCGATCGCGGATGCGCGCAGGGGAGGCGACCCTGCCACAGTGCACTTCCTGACATCGTCCACCATGTCAGTGCCCCGAGAGGCCGCGACCACCGCTCGGCTAGCACGCGTTGCGATGAACTCTTTGGGCAGCATCCCTCCTTCAGAAGCCGCTGCGACCATCGCGCGCGCTCAAAAGCGAGAACTTGCCAAGAGCCAATCCGTCACGGGCACTGCCATCAGCCTCAGCGCGCTCGCAGCCCAAACCGGGGGCAGTTACAACTCTGCAAAATCAGGGGTTGAGGCGTCTCGCGACACGCAACGGGCCGCCGCAACGGTCCAGTCGCGCGCCTTCGCGCCCATGAATTTGGATGAGTCGGCCGCGTTGGCGGCCAATAGGACCTTTGAGGTGAGCACTCGGGTTGCAAGTGGCGCAACCGACGGCGATGTGTCGTTCGAAACCAGTTTCGACCCCAAAGACCTGAACAAGCTAAGTTTTGCACTCGTTGGCCCCAATGGCACGGTCTACCGCCCGGGGGCGCTTCCTGCTGGGATCAGCTACGAGATCGACGCCGATGATGGGATTGCAAGTTTCACCCTTTCTGCTGGCTTCGCGAACCGCTCGGGCAACTGGATCGCCAGAGCGACGGCCAGCGCAGCGCTGGGTGAGGGGCTGTCAGTGGAGGTCTCCGGTGAGACCCGCATCCAACTCGCCGGAGAGCTCACCGGTGGAACGCCCGCCGCGCCTGCCGCGCCTGCCATCTTGGCCTCTTTGGGGGGAGATGTGCGGATCAAGGGCGCAGAGGTCACCGCAGACGTTTACGACGAGCAGGGCAAACTCCGCCTGAGCGGGCTGGTCTTGAAGGATGATGGACGCGCCCCTGACGTGCAGGGGGGGGATGGCGCTTACGCTGTTTCATTGGCGGGTCGTCTTCCTCCGGGTGAATACACCGCCATCGTGACGGCCAGAACCAATGCTTCTTCCCGTACAGCGAGCCTCGGGTCGATGATCAAAGGCCCTGTGGCCCTTGAACTGCCTGTGGAGCTGCTCACACGTGTGGCTGAAATCAGCTTTGAACTTGAGGCTGGAGCGCGCGGTGTTCTGGCGTCACCCGCACCCGCACCCGCACCCGC
>JAAFHN010000156.1 GCA_013298415.1 Comamonadaceae bacterium | reverse complement strand
AAAGCTCTTGTGCTGCAAGGCGCGGTGGGAAAATTCTTTCATGCGCGTTCCGCAGCCATACGGGCCAATGTTTCTTGTCCCGTTCGGGCAAACGGTTGTTCTCCCGTTTGGGCCGAGGTATCGAAGCCCAAACAGGCCCTTCGATACCTCAGGGCGAACGGGAGGGATCGACGAGCTTTCACAGCCGCGCCACCTTGATGCGCGGATCGATCACCGCATAGAGCACATCCACAATGAAATTGATGATGACCACGCTGGCTGCCAAAAGCATCACGCAATTGCGCACCACAATCACATCGCGATTGGAAATGCTTTGAAAGATCAGCCGCCCCAAGCCCGGCAAATAAAACACGTTTTCCACCACAATGGTACCCGCAAGCAAATTCGCAAATTGCAAACCCATGATGGTGATGACAGGAATCATGGCATTGCGCAGCACATGCCCCCACAATGCCGCGCGTTTAGACAAACCTTTGGCACGAGCTGTGCGCACATAGTCTTCGCGCATCACATCCAATACCGCGCTGCGGGTAATTCTGGCCAAAATCGCGGCTTGTACCGCAGCCAAAGCCAATGCGGGCAAGAGCAGGGCCTTGAACCCTTCCCAAAGGCTGCCGCCTGCATCCACAGTCCAGCCTGGAAAACCACCCGCGTTGAACCACTGCAAATACACCGCAAAAAATAAAATCAATAAAATTGCAAACCAAAAATTCGGAATCGCAATGCCAATTTGCGTGACCCCCATCATGCCCACATCACCCAAGCGGTTGTGGCGAGAAGCGGCGTACACGCCAGCGGCAATGGCAAGCAAGGTAGTGAGCGCCATCGCCATCAAAGCCAGCGGCACAGTCACGGCCAGCCGCTCGGCAATCAGCTCAGAAACGGGGCTGGCATAGGCATAGCTCAAGCCCATCTCGCCTTTGAGCAGCCCGCTGATCCAATCCCAGTAGCGCACCGCCGCAGGCCGATCCAAGCCCAGCTCGGCAGCCTTCGCCGCCACCGCTTCCGGCGACGCATCTGTGCCCATCAACAGCTCAGCCGCATTCCCCGGCAAGATTTCCAACACCCCAAACACCACCACAGAAGCCCCCAGCAGCGTGAGCAGCAGGGTGAGCGTGCGACGGATGAGGAAGAGAATCATGGGGCTTTAGTGTGGCTGACGCAGCAGTTCGATAGCCACTTCGCAGGGAATTTCAGGTGTGTTGGGCCCACTATCCAGTCCAATCATCACGCGCTCACCTCGTTATCAAAAAATGTAGCAACAAACATTGATAATACCTGGACAGTAGGCCTGTTTCACATCAAAAATCGGCGAAACCAGCGGAAACGGGCCGCTCAGACGCCCGCGCAGGCCGGTTGAGGTATGAGGATGAACGGCTCCAGTCGCTCCACTTGCACTTTTTGACGCCACATCCGCCCTCTGTCCTTGTATTTTAATGGTTCGCTGCTATAAAATTGAAAGTGAGCCGGCGTGGCTATGCCTCTGGTCGCTCTGCCCTGCAACGCCGACACGATTTCTCGGATGATGCATCACTCGGCTGGGCCGAGGCTGCGGGAGAAGATCACTTTTGCATCCCTAGGTGCGTAGAAATCGGGGATCCGGCCGCATTCGCTGTAGCCCTGTTTGGCGTAAAAGCGCCTTGCGCGGGTGAGTGGTGCTTGGTCGCTGGTTTCGATGACGATCACCCGTACGCCGGACGAGGCTGCGGCCTCCTCGATGTGTGCGAGCAGGGCTTGGCCAACGCCGCTGCCCTGATGGCTGGGGCCAACGCCGATCCACCACACGTTCCACACGGCTTCAGCATAGGGATCGGGCGCGAAGTAAGACCAGCCGAGGGCGGGGCTGCCAGATTGCTGGCGGCAAGCAATGGCTGCGTGGCCTTCGCCCAAGTCGCCACTGGCAAGCGAATCCAACACCGCGCCCAAAAGCTCTTCCGCCTCGTTGGTGCTGAAAAGCCCCGTATCTGTGGCGAGGCGGAGCAGGGTGGCGCGCTCGGAGTGTGCAATGGGCTCAATGATCATGGGTGGGTCAGGGCCAAAATTGAAGCAAATCCCTTGCCTGTCTATCTATCCGTTTCAAGCGGTCATGACAGATTGCGAGATTGAACGAACCTGCAAGCGCAAGCCAAGTGACGCGAGCGTTTCGGCTTTCACGCTTCGACAAGCCGACCCTCCACAAATTTGTGGAGTAGGCTTGAAATCAAGGTTTGGTAGGGCAAGCCTTCGCTCAATGCGCGCTTTTGAATGAGGCGCAAATCCTTGGAGGAGAGGCGAATATTGATTCGGGCGTCTTTTTGAAATGTGGTAGCGGCATAGGTTTTGTGGCGAGCCGCAACTTCTTTCGCGTCTGCGACGGGCTTGAGTACGCCTGCGTCGTAGGCATCCAGCAATTCAAGCTCTTCGGCGTCAAGTTTGTTCATCTGCTGCACCTGCGTATTTCTTGGTGGCCTTGCGGCTGGGGATGATGGTTTTGAGAAAAACTTCAGTTTCGGTTTCGACAAACGGAACCAGGTACGCATAGCCTTCAACCAAGACGACCAGAATTTGTTGATTCGGGTATCGCTCCCGGTTGGGATGCGCCAAGACTTCAAGCACGTCGCCCGCTCCGATGTGGAACACGATGTCTTCAAAGCCGATGCCACGCTCTTTTTTGAGCAGATCGTTCTTTTCTGGGTTCCAAGTGAAGCACTTCACACGCTGATTTTGATGCCAGTGTGTGCCGATTGTCAACAGATGTTTGGCTCTGCGGTTGAACTGCCAGCGGTTCAGGAGTTTTTGACTGCCAAACCGCCGTTTTCTGAGGCAAATCCCCCATCTGTCCAGGTACTTTCGATCTTTGTTGCTACAAAAAATGCAGTTCAGTCTTGAGGGACTGACTGCGTTGCGGTTGGATTGACAGCCCTCGGCGGCTTGGGCCTGGGTGGCTTGGTGGTGTGGATGGTCTGCGTCGCCTTCACCATGTCGCCTTCTAGCATGGCGGGCACGGCTTTCAAGCTGCGCGCAATCGATTCGTCGATGCTGGTGCGGTCTTCGGGTTTGGGGGTTTGCAGCACCCAGTTGAGCACTTCGGCCTTCACGCCGGGGTGGCCGATGCCGATGCGCAGGCGCCAGAAGTTGAGCGTGCCTAGCGCTGCGGCGATGTCTTTCAAACCGTTGTGGCCTGCGTGCGAGCCGCCGAGCTTGCATTTGGCTTCGCCGGGGCTGATGTCCAGCTCATCATGGGCCACCAAGATCTCTTCAGGGGCGATTTTGAAGAAGCGGGCGAGTGCGCCAACGGCTTTGCCGCTCAGGTTCATGAAGGTTTGGGGCTCCAGCAGCCACACGGTTTGGCCAGACTGTGAGGCGCGGGCGACCAACCCGTGGTACGCCTTGTCGTAGGTCAGATTGGCCTTCCATTGGCTCGCGAGTTCGTCGATGAACCAGAAGCCCGCGTTGTGTCGCGTGCGTTCGTACTGCGCGCCCGGGTTGCCCAGGCCCACGAAGAGTTTGATCATGGTTTGGATGATAGGTGGGTGTTCGAAAGAGACCGAAGGGAGCCTTCAACAGCCGGACGCAAACGACGTAGAAGTCTCGCAAAAGCCGCGAAACGAACCGATTCCGAAGAAAAACCAGCTCCTGTCCCCGTGCTATCGATGTTTACTGCTATGATTTTTGAAAAGAGACGTCTCAAAATTTCGGCTGTTTTTTGCGTCTTTTGTGAAACCTTTGCGTCTTTTGCGTCCGGCCATTCATGATCCCTCGGACGCATGAAAAAAGCCCGCAGGACGCGGGCTTTTTCAAGCTGGGCCAAGTCGAAATTACTTCTTCTTGGGTGCTTCTTTCTTGCCGTCTTTCTTGCCACCAGCTGCCGGGGCGGCTGCGGCTGCGGGGGCTGCCACTTCCTCTTCCTTGGCTTCGGTCACCGTGACGAGCACGGGGCTCTTCTTGCCGTGGGTGATGGCCTTCACGCCTTTGGGCAGGGTGACGTCGCTCAAGTGCAGCGAGGCGCCCTTTTTCAGGCCGCTCAGATCCACAGCGATGAATTCTGGCAAATCGGCGGGCAAGCAGGCGACTTGGATTTCGTTCAATACGTGTGTGACCAAACAGGCATCGGCCTTGACGGCGGGTGAGCCTTCTTCACCGCTGTAGTGGAGCGGCACCTTCATGTTCAACACAGTATCGGCTTCCACGCGCTGGAAATCCACGTGCTGCACTTCGGGGCGGAACGGGTGATAAATCACATCTCGCAACAGCACTTTGTTTGTTGCGCCGTTCAATTCCATTTCCAGAATCGAGGCGTGGAAAGCTTCTTTCTTGAGTGCGAACCACAGTGCGTTGTGATCCAGCTCAATCAATTGGGGCGCAGATGCGCCGCCATAGACGATGCCAGGCGTTTTGCCAGAACCACGCAGACGGCGGCTCGCACCCGTACCTTGCGTTTTGCGCTCAAAAGCGACGAATTTCATAGACTTCTCCAAAATCAGCATCGACCGCGACCAGTCTGATGCTCAATTGCGCCCACCGCGATGCGATGCACTTGCTGATCGAAGGCCTCAGCCAGGCCGTGCCCCAGGGTGGGGCGAAACATTTCAAATGTCAGTCGCTGAACAAGCTCATGACAGACTCGCCTTTGGAAATGCGCTCAATCGTTTGCGCAATCAAAGGCCCAACCGAGAGCTGGCGGATCCGTGGGCAATCCAGTGCAGCTTCTGAAAGGGGAATGGTGTTGGTGATCACCACTTCATCCAGCGCCTTGCCTTTTGCGATGCGCTCCACCGCCGGGCCAGAAAACACGGCGTGCGTGCAATAGGCATATACCTTTTTTGCGCCGCGCGCTTTCAATACTTCGGCGGCCTGCACCAAAGTGCCTGCTGTGTCGATCATGTCGTCCATGATCACGCAATTGCGGCCATCAATGTCGCCAATCACGTGCATCACTTCTGACACATTGGCGCGGGGGCGGCGCTTGTCGATGATCGCCAAATCGCAGCCAAGCTGCTTGGCCAGTGCGCGAGCGCGCACCACGCCACCCACATCGGGTGATACCACGATCAAATCGTCGTAGCGGCGGGCCTTCAGGTCACCCAAAAGCGCGGGCGATGCGTAAATGTTGTCAACGGGAATGTCGAAAAAGCCTTGAATCTGGTCGGCATGCAAATCCATCGTGAGCACGCGGGCCACACCCACGGTTTGCAGCAAATTGGCGACAACTTTGGCGCTGATCGGCACGCGCGTGGAGCGCGGGCGGCGGTCTTGCCGCGCGTAGCCGAAATACGGGATCACGGCGCTGATGCGTTCGGCGGATGCACGCTTGAGCGCGTCCACCATCATCAGCAATTCCATCAGGTTTTCATTCGTGGGCGCGCAGGTGGACTGCACCACGTACACGTCTCGGGCGCGCACGTTCTGCTTGATTTCGACCTTAATTTCGCCATCTGAAAAGCGCGACACATCCGCCATGCCGAGCGGCGTTTGCAGGCGATCACAAATCTCTTGGGCCAGGCCAGGGTTGGCGTTGCCGGTGAAAACCATCAAGTCAGGATGCACATGCATGCTGCGCTGCCCAAAAAGCGAGGAACCCCAAAAGAAAAAAGGGTGAGCACCGTGCCGTTGGACTCTGCTTCACAACGCGCAAGGCGATCACCCCGCTTGCATCAACCCAAGCCGCATTGCTGCGGGCTGCTATCGACGCATGAATTTGGCAGGGGAAAAAGGATTCGAACCTTTGCATGTCGGAATCAAAATCCGATGCCTTAACCAGCTTGGCGATTCCCCTACACGGGTTGCAAATGCAGGCCTTCGCCAACACACACAACCGGAACTCACATCGCCGAGGCTTCAGTCCACCCTGCAGACCGAAATCCCCGCGAAGCCCAAGATTATGCCATGAAAACCCTGCATTGCGCCAGTCCGGCGGCGCCTCAAAGCAATCTGCAAAGCCGCGCTTGCCAGCCGCGCGGCAGCTCGGCAAGCTCAGGTATCGCGCCCTCGGTAAACGCGAACACCGCGCTGCCAGAGCCTGTCATGCGCGCTGCAAGCGGGTGCTGGCTGGATCGGTTCAAGGCGCGATTCGTCAAGCGCAATGCCTCGCCCAATTCTGGGCAAATGCGTTTTGCAACAGGCTGCAAATCGTTGTGGCCAAAGCCCAAGCCTGCTGCGATGAAATCTTCGACGCTCGTCTTCGGCGTGTCGCGCTTCAAGTCTTTGGCTCTGAAGATGTCGGCGGTGGCAATGCCTTGAGCCGGTTTGACGACCAGCACGCAGGTGCCCGCTGCCACCGAGCCCGATGGCAGCGCTGTGATGTGCTCGCCAATGCCTTCCACCCAAGCATGCTGGGCGTGGATGAAAAAAGGCACGTCGGCACCCAGGCCCAGGCCAATCTCGCACAGCTGCGGCAGCGTCAATCCCAAAGCCCAAAGCTGATTCAGGCCGATGAGCACCGAAGCTGCATCG
>JAAFHN010000441.1 GCA_013298415.1 Comamonadaceae bacterium | reverse complement strand
ACGCATGTCGTCTGCACCACGCATGCCAGGCGGCGATTCAGGAGAGATTTGCACCTCAAACAGACCAAATGGCCTGGGGTCGATCACCGCACCGGGGGCGAAAAAGCTTTTGATGCCCTCCGTGCTGGTCCAGGCGGCATACACATCGGAAATGGAAGCAGGCACCAAAATTTGGGTGGTGATGCTCCGCTCGGCAGGAATTTGCGCCTCTGCCGAAATCGGTGAGCTGGATGCTGCGGCGGCCGCAGGCGTGGCACTGGATGGGGTCGATGAGGTCGAAGCCGCGGATGGGGTGGACACGGCGGGCTGCGCCCAAGCCGCGCTGAGCAGAGTGCAAGTCAGCGCTGCGCTTGCCAGCGCTGAAATCGCAAAGGGTTTTGATGCGTGCACAGCATGCTCCTTCAAAGCTACGGCCAATGTACACAAACTCATTTGCGCACCAGCCTGACGAGACCTGTGGCCAGCGCCGTGCCCACCACGATCACCACCCCGCACACCAGCATCCAGGGCGTGATGCGCTCGGCCAGAAAGACCGCGCCGTAAAACACGCCAAAGACGGGAATCAGAAAAGTCACGGCCAGCGCTTTGGCGGGCCCCGCGTTGGCAATCAGGCGGAAGTAAAGCAAGTATGCGAAGGCCGTGCAGACGACAGCCAGCGCCAGCATGGCTGCCCAAGCCTGCGCGCCAGGCAGCGTGGCCGGCCACCAAATCACCGCAGGAACGCTCAGGCCGAGCGCCGCGCCAAGCTGACTGCCGGTTGCGGTGACCATGGGGTTGATGCCCTGCAAAAAGCGCTTGGCATAGCTGGCAGCAATGCCGTAGCAGAGCGTGGCGACTAAGCAAGCGACCACGGCCCAGCCGGAGCCGCCGGCCTTGAACTCAGCCTTGCCCCAAGACAGCATCGCCACACCGATGAAGCCCACCGCCAAACCGATGGCGCGAGAGGCATTGGGCTTGTCGCGCAGCCACAGCCACGCGATCAACGCGCCGAAAAGCGGTGTGGCAGCGTTGAGCACCGAGGCCAAGCCGGTGGTGATGTGCAAGACGGCAAAGGAAAAGCAAGCAAAGGGAATCGCGCTGTTGAGCACACCCACCAACAAAATCCGGGGTGCCTTGCCACGCAGCTCAGGCCACAGGCCGCGCATGGCCACGATGGGCAACATGATCGCCGCTGCGATGGCCACCCGCAAGAACGCGGTCACCACAGGGCCGAAATCCAAGGCACCCAGGCGCATGAACAAGAAGCTCACGCCCCAAATGGCCGCGAGCAACACGAATTCGCCGAGCCAGCCTGGCAGTGCTCTCATCAAATCAGCGCTCCTTCATGCTGCAAAAGCCACACCTTGCGATCCATGCCCCCCGCGTAGCCGGTGAGCGCGCCACTTGCGCCCACCACACGGTGGCAAGGCAAGATGATAGCGATGGGGTTTTTGCCCACGGCGGCTCCTACCGCTCGGGAAGCTTTGGGGTTGCCCAGCTCGGTTGCGATGGCGCCGTAGCCGTCAAGTTTGCCGGGTGCAATGTGGAGCAAGCGCTGCCACACGGCTTGCTGGAAAGGCGTGCCGGAAGAGAGGTCAAATTGGAGGCCGTAGGCTTGGGGCATCAGGCTTTTGGCGTTTGTCTCGCTGAAGTAAGCGTCTAGCCATTGCTTTGTTTTTTGTAGCATTGGATGCTTATTTTGATTGGACAGAGGTGGTATTTCTTTGAAGGGATGGTGTTTTTGGGCATCGAACCAGAGGCCACAGAGGCCTTGGGGGCTGGCGGCAGCCAGCATGCTGCCAAGCGGCGTGGCGATGTTTGCAAAAACGGTGTCTGGATGGAGTTTCATTTCAACCGCCTGGTTGGTTGTCTAAGTTGGTTAGGTCGGGTCTCGCCCCGACGGGCGATCTACTTTTTGTCCGGCGACAAAAAGTAGCCAAAAAACGCCGCCCCGCTGTGCGCCTGATCCTGCGGTACTCGCTTTTGGCGGGGTCTGCGCAAACTCGTTCGCTTCGCTCCCTCAAACATGCGCAGCCCTGATCCGCCAAAAGCTCCGTTCCTCGGGGCGCACCGAGGGGCCTTCGTTCCATTCGCAGCTTTGCTTCGCTCGCTGGGCGGAGCAGCCTCAACCTGTTCATGCGCCGAGTCCATGCCATGCCCGGATCACGGCGTAGCTTCTCCAGGGGCGCCAAGGGTGGCTCAGGTGCTCGGCTTTGGCTTGGGCTGGCTTGGGCTTTTTTCGTTCTTCTAGCGTCATGCCCAGGGCTTTTTGGAGGGCTACGTCGCCAGCTGGGAAGGCATCTGGCCATCTGAGGGCTCTCATGGCGATGTAGTTGGCTGTCCAGGGGCCGATGCCGGGCAGGGTTTGGAGCTGGGCCATGGTGGCCTGGACGTTGGCGCTGGAATCTAGCTTCAATTCGCCACTGTCCACGGCCCTTGCAAGCGCGATCAAGGCTTGCTGTCGGGTTTTGACGATGCCCAGCTCGCCCAGCGCGCTTTCGTTCACTCTGGCGAGCGTGGCCGCGCTTGGGAATGCGCGGGTCACTTTCGGCAGGGGCTGCGGCAAATCCTCGCCAAAGGCATCGGCCACACGCTGCATGAAGGTGCGGCCGGCCGCTACCGTGACTTGCTGGCCAAGTACGGCCCGCACGGCGAGGGCAAAGCCATCCAAACACCCCGGCACGCGCAGGCCGTCGAGTCCTGGGAATGCCTCTCCCAGCGCCGAAGAAATGGCTTGCGGATCGGCATCCAAATCCAGCCAGGCGCGCACGCGCAGCAGCACTTGTGGCAACACGCTGGCCAGGCTTGGGGCCACTTGCACGTAGGCACAAGCGGTCGAAGGCTCAAAACGCAATCGCACCCAGCCGAGCAGGCTTTTCGCGGGCTTCAGCGGGTCGCTGGAGCCGTTTTCAATGCGAATACTGCTCTCTGTCCAGGTATTTTCAACATCTGATGCTATGCTTTCGATAGTGTCGATCTGGCGCGTGCGAAGGTACTTGAGAAGAGAAACCACGTCCAGCGGTGGCCGGTAGCCGAGCTTGACTTGAATCGCGGCAGCATTAGGCGCGGGAGCCGCGGCGCCTTCTTTGCGCAGCCGTGAAGGCGGAATGCGATAGCTCTGCTGAAAGGCATCGTTGAAGCGCCTGAGCGACGCAAAACCT
>JAAFHN010000052.1 GCA_013298415.1 Comamonadaceae bacterium | reverse complement strand
TCCATCGGCGTATGCACGGGATGGATCGCTCGGGCTAGGCCGTCGTGGGCGCATTGGGCGATTCTTTTGGCTTGAACTTTGGTGAGCTTGGCGTCTGTGAGGATTGCGCCGATGGTGGTGTTGCTGCCTTGCGCAGGGGCGGGTAAGTTGCTCGTGCCGCTCAGGACTCGGCCTTCGCGGATGGCTTTCGCGCAGTTCTCGAAACCTTTGCCGTCTGCCGTGCGTGCGCCCGCGATGATTTGGCCTTGCTCGTTCACGATGTCGCCCAAGGCGTTCACCACCACGATGGCGGCAATCGTGATGCCGCCCAGCTTGATGGAGGCATAGCCGATGCCGCCGGGGTCGGCCGAGTCGCTGCCAAAAAAAAGTGTTCCCGCCAATGCGCCCGCGCCTACAAAGGCTCCCCCGAGCAGGCCCGGATACCCCTGCTCTACACCCGTGCCTCCCCAGCCCCTGGGAAGACTTCATCCTGCGCAACCGCCGAATCCTGGCCGATGCGATGGAATTCCTGATGGCCCACCTGCCCAAGCATTCGCGGCTTTGCGCTTGATTGCATCAAGGCAGGATGGATATCATCTCGATGGAGACGTGCTGAGTTCATCGAACAGCGTACCTGTTGTCAGCACCTCAAGTTGGCGCAGCACAAAGACATGCGCGCATCGTGACCAAAAGGTTGAGGCTATGAAGTTCCAGACAAAACGAAAACTGATTTACCTTGCGTTTCTGTCAACAGCCGCCGCTGCACCGCTGATTGGATGCGGGGGAGGTGGTAGTGCTGGCAGTCCTCCAGCGACGGCAACCGTGCCAGCGCCGACAGTGAACTTCGTACCCCCAGCTCCAGCTCCAGCTCCAGCTCCAGCTCCAGCTCCAGCTCCCACGACGTCGGAACTGGTGAAGAACTGCTTTCGATTGGACGCAGGCAACGCCTATACGGTGTCCAGTCGCGTGCTTCCCACTCAGTACACCTACCTGAGTTCCCCTGTCACATTGAGTGGAAGCGCAGCATTCAGCACCAGCTCCGTTGTGATCTCCTCCGAAGACTTCCTAGGTGTGAGGCGGGTTGCTCGCACCCTGGACGGGGTTCACAGCTTCGTGCCGGCTGGTGGCAGTGTCTTCATTCCAAATCAGCAATCGAGTGCTTTCTACGACCAGACGAACAACGCCTTGGTGGTCGTCGGCGACCTCTTCCGCATTCCAGGCACCACCCAAGACACCGGCGGGCTCGCCGTTTATGGTGGACTGGCCCGTCCAGTCGATTTGAGCGTGGGACGTGCGATCAGTTACACCTTTTCCACTAGCGCAGCCGCAAGGACCACGGTGACCTCAAGCACACAGGAGTTGACTCTTCTTGCGATTGAGCCGCTGACAACCCCCGCAGGTAACTTTGAGAACACTTGCAAATTTTCGCTGCGAAACACTCTGCCGACCTCGACTACCCCCAGATTGCAGACGATTTGGTATGCGCCAGGGCTGGGAATCGTCAGATCTGTCATCACCGTAGAGATGGGCACATCATCTTCCGTGCCCGTTCACACGATGACGACGATCATCGAGTCGTTTTCCACGCGCGCCCCGATCTCAGGAGTTGTTTCGCCAGTCCCGGCTACCACAGCATCGACTCTGAAGAGCTGCCTCAACGTGACTGCGGGCAACGAGTTCACGATGCAAGGCTCATTTGAACCCACCAGGTACGTTGCTCAAAACGGCTCGGTCACCAACAACAGCTCCGTTCCTCACCCAGTCACCGTTTCCACGCTGCAAACCGCATTCTTGGGTGTTCCGCAAACTGCCAGGCGGCAAATGACGCCCGCTTCAGCGCCTGCTGGCGTAGTGGCTGTAGACAATCTCACGTCGTTCTATGTTCACGGCCCGACAAGTTGGGCGCAGATCGGCTCGCAATCAGATTCGAGTGGTGATCCCAGCAGGGTGTCGCACAGACTCGTGCAAGGCAGCTCACTGAATTTCGATTTAGGAATTGGTCAATCCCACACCTACACCTGGAAAGTCTCCTCCTTCACGGGAGGTACGTCCGCCAGCTTTCGCACCGTCACGTCCGTCGCGACTTTCGAAAGCGTTGAGCCCCTACAAACAGACGCAGGCCTCTTACCAGTCACCTGTCGCATCAAACTCACGCAACTTCACCCGGTGGTCACCTACCCCACCAGCCTCACAAGCTGGTACGCGCCGGGCCTTGGACTGGTTCAGCAGCGACAATCCGTGGATTACGGAGCGCTCTACTCGCCTTCCGTGCATCACACGATTGATCGCTTGGTAAGGATCATCCGCCGAGCACCAGAACAGTTACAGAGCCGCCATTGACGCCGAGTATCGGTGGTGCGGCGCAGATCAGGCGGTCGTGACAGCCTGGCGAACAGCGCGGACCACCAGGTCTGCGGCGACCGCACAGATCGCCGCTAAGTTTGGAGGTTGACGCGACAGGCCGGTTGCCACACAAAAGAGCGTGTCCCCATCCATCGGCGTATGCACGGGATAGATGGCTCTGGCCAGGCCGTCGTGGGCGCATTGGGCGATTCTTTTGGCTTGAACTTTGGTGAGCCTTGCGTCTGTGAGGATTGCGCCGATGGTGGTGTTGCTGCCTTGCGCAGGGGCGGGTAAGTTGCTCGTGCCGCTCAAGACTCGGCCTTCGCGGATGGCTTGTGCGCAGTTCTCGAACCCCTTGCCATCTGCCGTGCGTGCGCCCGCGATGATTTGGCCTTGCTCGTTCACGATGTCGCCCAAGGCATTCACCACCACCAGGGCGGCCATGGTGATGCCGCCGAGCTTGATCGACGCGTAGCCGATGCCGCCGGAGTCGGCCCGCTCGATGCCGAAAAACTTGCCCACCCGCGCGCCAGCGCCTGCGCCCACCAGCCCGACAGCAGGTGCGCCCTCTAGCGCTACTTGGCAGGCCGCGTAACCAGCCGCCGCATCGGGGCGGATGTGGCGCATCGGGTGCCACAGGTCAAAAATCACCGCCGCAGGCACGATGGGCACGGTGGCGGGGCCGACTTTCACGCCATGCCCACGCTCTTCGAGCCAGCGCATCACGCCTGTGGCCGCGTCCAGGCCGAATGCGCTGCCGCCCGTGAGCAGCAGGCCGTGGATGGCTTCGTTCGAATGCTCGGGCGCGAGCGCATCTGTCTCGCGCGTGCCCGGTGCTGCGCCGCGCACATCCACGCTCGCCACCGCGCCCTGCGGCGTGAGGATCACCGTGCAGCCGGTTGGCCGCTCGGCGCTCGTGAAGTGGCCGATCCTGAAGCCAGAAACTGGCTGCATTTCAAAACTTGACATGCGGCCATTGTGCCGAGACGCTCACCCAATCCCGCTCAGCCCACCCGAGCGGTGGCGAATCCCATCAGGCGCAGCAGGTACACGAGCACTGCGGCCTCGGCTGGGTCTTTGGCCGTGACGGCAATCGGCTGCAAACGGGACACGCCAGCTTTTTCAAGCGCAGCCCAGAGCGCGGGTGCGCTCAGTGGCTTTTGCTGGCGATCCAACAGGGGGCCGTAGGCCAAGCTGAGCGCTTGAGCAGGCGCTTCGATGCGATCCGCCGAGACCGCTGTGGCAATCCATTGCACAGACGCTTGCACCGGCAACGCGGTGGACGTGGTCGGCGCGGCGGCACCCACGCTCGCACCCGCACCCGCACCCGCACTCGCACTCGCACTCGCACTCGCACCAGGGCTGGCCTTGGGCGCACCTTTGGCGAGCTCCACGCCTTCGATGGCGAATTCGTCCATACCTTCCCAGGCAATCGATGCTCTGGGCTGCCCGGCTTGCACGCTGAGCCACCATGCCCAGGCCGCTGCGGGCGTGATGCCACCTGGGCCGAGGATCACGAGCTCGTGCCGCGCACTCACGCCTTGAGCGCGCAGGGCAGCTTGCCACTCGGTGCCAGAGCGCTCGCGGGGCCACGCGTCCGCTGGCATGCTCAGGCTTGCCGCCACATGGCCGCGCGCAAAGTCTGCTGCGCTGCGCACATCGATGGCCTTCACCTGGCCTTGCCTGCGCACAGAAAAGTTCGGGCTCGTCCAAGCGCTCACGAATTGAGCGTTGCGGCGCAGGCTCTCATCGCCGTAAGTCCACAGCGGCAACTGACGGTCATCTCGCATGTATTCCATCAGCGAGGATTTGTAGAGCTTGGCCTGCGATTGGCCCAGCAAGGCATGCGCGGCAAACCAAGGCACGCTGGCAGCCACACCGCCGCCGCAGTAGCTGATGCTGGGGTCGCTTGGTTTCACGCCCTGGTGGGCGTACATCTCGCGTAGCGCGGCGGGCGATTTGAAGCGCCCATCGGCAACAAAGAAATCCCCGTGTGGCATGAGCTTGGCTTGCGGGATGTGGCCTTTGCGATCAAAGTAGCCCAGCGTTGCATGAAAGTAGTTGGGCTGCAACGCCTCCACCAACACCGCGCCGTTGGAAGGCGCGGCCAGCACGTCGCTCAGTTGGGCAAGCACTGCGGGCCGCGCGGGCCCAGATGTGAATGTGCTCGCCGCGCTTGGGGCTGCAAGCGTGGGCGTGCCCTGCTCCAGCGCGCCCCCGATCTGCTTCCAAAACTTGAAGCCGCCATCAAGCACATGCACGCGATCCATCGGGTAGCCCTGGTGCAGCATCTCGAAGTAAAGGCTGGTGGCATTCATGTCAGCGCCTTCGTCGTAAATCACGATGGGGCGCTCGGCTTGCAAGCCTGCGGTTTTGGCCACGCGCGCGATCTCTGCGCCTGGGTCTAAGCCACGAAAACTCATGCCCAGCACATCCAAACTGGCCGCGCCAGGAATGCGCGCTGCAGCGTGGGCGCGGCCAAAGCGTGTATCGATCAATTGCACCTGGCCCTTTGCTTGAGCTTGCAGCCACTGGGCCGAGACGAGTGGCTGGGCGTGAGCCCAGGCGGCCATGAAGCACCACACCAGAAGGTGCAGCGCGGCTTTGAGAATTCTTTGCATGTGATTCACTCCAATTTGCAAAACAACAACCCGCAGGCTAGGCATTGCCAGCGCCTTGCGCCAGCCGCGCGCGACGAGTGACGGCCCCGTGGGCGCGAGCGACGGTGCAGCTTGCCCAAGCCTCTCGCTTCACCCATACTGTTCATCCGCGCCATCCCAAGCCACTTCATATGAAACCCGCCTTCACCCGCGCCGCTTTGATCGCCAGCAGCTTTGCGTTAGCCCTCGGCCTGCTTGGCTGCCAAACGCCCCCAACCGCGCCTGCCACGGCAACCATGTCGGCAGCAGCGGCCCTATCCCCCGCAGTGCCACCGCCTTCCGACCCAGTGCGCGCCAGCATGACTGAGCGCGCGCTTGCTTTTGCCTCATCCAATGCGACAAGACCCGCCTGCGAACTCGGCGCGGGCGAGGCGATGGTGCACCGCTTCAAGCACGGCCGCTACGCAGTGGCCCCGGCAGCAGGCAGCGCCTGCGCAAACGCGGGTCTCACCCGGGTTTGGGTGGAAAAGCGCTTTGTGGAGATTGCTGATTCGGCCTACGCGCCGCTCTTGGAGCGCGTGCGTGAAATCCCCGGCTTGGTGCTCGACATGGTGTACGCCAGCGACCGCATTTTTTGCGAGAGCGGCACGTCCAACAAAGCCTGCATGATCCGTGAGCCGCTGTACGGCAAACCGCGCTGCTACTTGGCCCCGCCCGTGGCTGCCAAGCTGAGAGATGCGGCTGCCGCCTTGCAAGCGCGCGATCCAGCACTTCGCCTGCGCATCTACGACTGCTACCGCCCGGTGGATGTGCAAATCGAGATGTTTGAGCGCGTGGGCAACCCCGAATGGGTGGCCGCGCCCAAAGCCCCTCGCTACGGCGGCCACAACCGTGGGATCGCCATCGATTTCACCATCGAGCGCGACGGCGTAGCGCTCGACATGGGCTCAAGCTTTGACCTCTTCACAGAGATCAGCAACTACGATGCCAAGGGCCTCATGCCCCAAGCCGTTGCCAACCGCAAATTCCTGCGCGACCTAATGGTCGGCCTGGGCCTAAGACCCTACGACGGCGAGTGGTGGCATTTCTCGCTTCCGATTGAGACGCGAGCGATGAACTTCCCGCTGTAGGGCTTGGGGGCCGAACAGCCGTTTTGAACGCAAAGTTCGCAAAAAATTGAACAGCCAAGGGCGCAGAGTCGATCCGCAAGTTGGTTTCTCAGTCAAAAAACCGGTTTGACTTGGCTGTTTCTTTGGCGGTGATCTTTCGCGTACTTTGCGTTCATCTGGCTGCCTGATCCCTCCCCCCCCTCACATCTGACGAAACACATGCCCGTAGTTGCGGCTGACGGCTAGGGTTTCTGGACGGGATTTCAGGTGAACTGTGGCGGTTTCGTTTTCGCCGCGCACCACGCTGGCAACCGATTGGAGATTCACCACAGTGGAGCGATGCGTCTGCGCGAAGCTGTTCGGGTCAAGCTGGGCCAATAGGTCTTTGAGCGGCATGCGGATCACGGCTTCGCTGGGCCTGCCATCGTCTGTGCGCCAGGCAATCACGGTGTATTTGTCGTCGCTTTTCAAGTAGTCCACCTGCGCGATGTCAATCAGCTTGATGGTTTGTCCCACTGAGGCGCGCAGCCAGCGCAGCGGCGCGAAGTTTGACGGACTTGCTGGCGCGGGCAAGCGCGCTTGCAACTGCTGCGCGAGCGAATCCAGCCACGCGTCGGGCACGCTGGCCATGCGCTGTTCTTGCAGGCGGCGCTTCAAGCGGGCCACGGTTTGATTCAGGCGTTCGGCCACCACGGGCTTCACCACATAGTCGATGGCCTCGTGCTCGAAGGCTTGGGCGGCGTATTGCTCGTAGGCAGTGACGAAGACGATGTGGCAGCGGCCCCGCAATTGCTTGGCCGCTTCGATGCCCGAGAGGCCGGGCATGTGGATGTCGAGAAAGCAGATTTGCGTAGGCTCAGCCTCAAACATGGCCAGCGCTTCTCGGCCATTGCGGGCGCAATGGCTGATGCGCAGTTCGGGCCAGGCGGTTTGGAGCATGCGGGCCAACTCGTCGCGCAGCAGCGGCTCGTCGTCGGCAATCAGTGCGGTGGTCATGGCTTGGTACCCAGAGGCAATTCGATTTCAGCGCAAAAACCTTGCGGCGCGATGCGGCTGGTGCGCAACTCTGCCGCATCGCCATGCGCCAGCCGCAAGCGCTCTCGCAATTGCGCCAAGCCAGTGCCGAGGCCCTGGGTAGACGGTGCATGGGGCAGCGGCGTGTGCCCGCTGTCTGTCACGCGGATCAGCAGGCGCTGGCCCTGCGCGCTTGGGTACACGGCGGCAGAGACGTCAATGCTGCCCGCACCTTCTCCCGGATCGATGCCGTGGCGAATCGCGTTTTCCACCAAGGTGAGCGCTGCCATGGGCGGGCACGGCAGGGCCTGTGCGCGGGCATCGGCCTCCACCGAGAAGCTCAGTCGATCTGGCATGCGCAACTGCATCAAAGCCAAATACGCGCGCACCCGCTCAAACTCGTGCGCCACAGTGCATGCCTCTTGGCCCGTGCGGGGCACGGCACTGCGCAAGTAGGCGATCAAGCTGTCAAGCATGGGCGCTGCTTGCTGCGAGCCGCTTGCCACCAAGGCGCGCACATTGGCGAGGGTGTTGAAGAGGAAATGCGGCTGCACCTGGGTTTGCAGCAAATTGAGCTGGGCTTGCGTGGCGCTGCGCTCCAGCTCGCTTTTTTGAACCTCAAACTGATGCCGCTCAAAGCTCAAAAACGCATCGCGCTGGCGCAGCATGGCGGCCAGCGCCACCCAGGGCACGCCGAGCACATGCAAGAAGGTGAAAAACGCCCAAGCCATCGCCAGCTCGCGCTCTCTTGGCACAAAGGCCCAATTGCCAATGGTGAGGGCGTAGGCGCAAAAGCTCACGGGTGGGATCAAGAGCACGGAGGCCAAAATCTGCCAAGGCCAGCGCGGCAGGCCAAAGGGCATGCGCTTGGGCCAGACCTCTGCCAGGCTGAAGCCCACCATCGCGATGAGCGCCACCGACAGGGTGCGCACGAGCATTTTCCACACCGGGGCAGACGAAATCAGCCCAAAAAACAAGCCCAGCGCCGTCGCCAGGCCGATCACCCAAGCCAAGCGGTAAAGCGTAAGCCCCGTGCGAGGCCGGGCGGCAATGAGCGCAGTGGCATCAGACATGCCGCCAATGTAGGTCAACAGCGCCGAGCGGCCCAGCCCCGAAGCCGCGAACGACGGTTATCCGGGTGTGAATGACGTATAGGATCCGCAGCCGTTTTGAACGCGAAGTTCGCAAAAAGAACAGCCAAGAGCGCAGAGTCAATCCAAATTCAACAACAAATTGGGCTTCCAACCAAAAAATCCGGTTTGACTCGGCTGCCCCTTTGGCTGCTTCTTTCGCGAACTCTGCGTTCAAATTTCCCCTGCCCTGTCCTCGGAAGCGTCTAAGCGAACACCCCCGCCTGATCCGTCATTTGGGCGCTGACTTCGCCCAAGTGATGCAGGGTGTCGCCGAATTGCAGCTCAAGCGCCGTGAGGACTCGGAAGTAGTGGCTGGCGATGTACTCGTCGGTCACGCCGATGCCGCCGTGCAGCTGGATCGCGTCTTGGCTCACCAATCGCATGCTGCGGCCGAGTTGCACTTTGGCGCGGCTCATGGCTTGGCTGCGCTCGGCATCGGGCGCGCCAAGCTTCAGGCTCGCATACATGCTCATGCTGCGGGCCAGTTCCAGGGCCATTTTCAGATCCGCGGCGCGGTGACGCAAGGCTTGAAAGCTTGCAAGCGTGGCACCGAATTGCTTGCGGGTGTTCATGTACTCGGTGGTGATGGCCAGCAGCTTGTCCATCGCGCCGACGGCGTAGGCGCACAGGCTGGCAATGCCCACGTCTTGCGCAAGCTGCAAGGCTTGCGCACCGCCTGAAAGCAGCGTGCCTTTGGCGTTGGCAAAGCTCACATCGGCTGCAGCCGTGCCGTCTTGGCAGGTGTAGGCATGCACGCTCACACCAGGGTCGGTGGCTTCTACGAGCGCCAGATGCACCTGCCCATCCAGCTTGCCACTCACCAGGAATGCTTTCGCTTGCGCACCTGAAATCACTCCTGTTTTTGTAGCACTACATGTAATAAACCCTTCGACAGTGGGGGTAAATGACGCTGAAATGGCATCCAAACGATGCCTGGAGCGCCTTTCGGTGGCCGCCAGGCTCACCACGGCATCACCGCTGGCGATCTTTGGCAGCCAAGCGGCTTGCAGCGCCTCTGAGCCGAATCGCTCGATCGCTGCGCTTGCGATGTAGGCTTGGGCCAGCGGCTCGATCACGATGCCGCGCCCGAGTTCGTTCAACACCAGCATTGCGTCCACAGCGCCCATGCCCATGCCGTCGTGTGCGGGATCGATGCACAGCCCGGTCAGGCCAAGTTCAGCAAGTTCTCCGTAGGCCTTGGCATCAAAGCCGCCCGCCTTTTCAATCGCCCAGCGGCGCTCGAAGGTGTAGGCCTTTTCTACGTAGCGGCGCACGGCGTCGCCAAGCTGCACTTGTTCGTCTGAAAAATCGAAATCCATGTTCTTTTCCCTTCAACCGAGAACGGTTTGGCTCACGATGTTGCGCTGCACTTCGTTGCTGCCGCCGTAGATCGTGGTTTTGCGCATGTTGAAGTAGGTGGCGGCGAGCGTGGCCACATCGGCGTAGTCGGCTTGCCAACCTGCGGCCTCGGCATTCAGCTGCACATCCCCAAACCTGGGCAGCGCAGCGGGGCCAGCTGCAAGCATCATCAGCTCGGTGTAGCGCTGCTGAATTTCGCTGCCGCGAATCTTGAGCAAGCCCGCAATGTCAAGGCTTTGCTTGCCCGCTTTCTCGGCGCTCAACACGCGCAGCACGAGCATCTCGAGTGCCACGATGTCCACTTCCAAAAGCGCGATCTGATCGCGAAAGCGCGTGTCGTCCCACACGCCTTCGGCCTTGGCGATGCGCTTTAGGCGCTCTAACTCGCGTTTGGCGCGGTTCACGTCGGCGATGTTGGTGCGCTCATGCGCGAGCAGGTATTTGGCGTAGTTCCAGCCTTTGTTTTCTTCGCCAACCAGGTTTTCCGCAGGCACTTCCACGTTGTCAAACCACACCTCGTTCACTTCATGGCAGCCATCAAGCAAGATGATCGGGCGCACTGAAACTCCCGGCGACTTCATGTCAATCAACAGGAAGCTGATGCCCGTTTGCGGCTTGCCTTCGTTGCTCGTGCGCACGAGGCAGAAGATCCATTCGCCGTACTGGCCGAGCGTGGTCCAGGTCTTCTGGCCGTTCACGATGTATTTGTCGCCCACGCGCTCGGCCTTGCACTTGAGCGAGGCCAAATCCGAGCCTGAGCCCGGCTCGCTGTAGCCCTGGCTCCACCACACATCGCCGGAGGCAATGCCGGGCAAGTGGCGGCGCTGCTGCTCGGGCGAGCCAAAAGCCATGATGACCGGGGCCACCATCACGGGCCCAAAGGGCACCACGCGCGGCGCGCCAGCCAAGGCACATTCCTCTTCAAACAGGTGCTTTTGGATTGCGTTCCAGCCAGGCCCGCCAAACTCCACTGGCCAAGCGTGGCCGAGCCAGCCTTTTTTGCCCAAAATCTTGCCCCAAGCCTGCATTTCATCGCGGCTCAGGTGAATCCCAGCGCGCACTTTGCGCTCGATTTCCTTCGGCAAATTCGCGGCAACCCACTGCCGCACTTCGCTGCGAAACGCCTGCTCTTCGGGCGTAAAACTCAAATCCATGTTCAGGTCTCCTTGGGGCTTGTCCAGGCTTGCTCGGT